>DASXUN010000001.1 GCA_036504815.1 Gemmatimonadaceae bacterium
CACCTGCGCCAGGACCCGTGCCCGCTCCAACTCTCGTGTCGACATCCCCGTGCGCCCCATCCCGGCCTCCTCGCGAGGCCTCGAATCTGGGGGACACTTCTACTGGTCGCACCACGGGGACATTATCCGCGGCGTGCAACAGGCTTGCAACTACGATTTAGGATATGGAATCCGGAGCGGGAAAAGGGATCGCGAATTGGGATATCGATCGCGATTGGCAGTGGTTCAAACATCGGCGTTGGGGCCTGTTTGCGGTTGCCGCAAGGATCCCCTGCAACCCACCGTCGAGCCTGACGCCCGACTCCCTCTGCGGCCTGCTCCCGAGCCCGCCCTCGCTCCCGCCGCCGTTCACGCCGCCTCGCCCGCGCCGCGACCGCAAGACCGCACCTCTGGCAGAACTCGCTGAGACCCCGCAAAATGCAGTTATGTCATTTCGCCGCAAAGTCTTAGGCATCGGCGCTGCGCTCCTCGCCGCGAGTTGTGCGTCGCCGGAATCTCCGCCTGATGAACCGACGAAGGACTCCGAGTCGCGCATAGCACTCCGCGCTAGCATCGGCCCCGAATTCGGTGGAACCGAAGTTGTTGTCACGGCCGACGACTCCGTGATCGTTCGGGCGACCGTGGTCGGGCGGCCTGACCTGTACGAGGCCCCGGCGCTGACCGTGAACGACACCACGGCGGTTACCATGCGGCCGGACGGCAGCGCGTTCCTGTTGCGCGCCCCCGGAACCCTGACGTTCAGCGCCACGGCCAAGGCACGCTCGGTCAACACCCGCCCGGCGCTCCTCGTGGCCAGCGGGAAATTCACGCCGGTCTGCCTGGCGTATGCCGCGGCAGGGATCAACCTCGCCGTGCGCGATTCGATCGCCGGCGTCGCCGTTTCCGGCCCCGGCGCGATGCGACTGCATGCGACGAACGGCACGGCCAGCGACTCGCTCCGCTCGCCAACCCTCATCGCCAGCTGGGCCACCGCGTGGGAGAGGCCCGGCACGTGGACCGTTTCCATCGACGCCGAAGGCTACCGCCCCTGGCAGCAGTCAGGGCTCGTGGTGACGAAGGGCCTCTGCCACGTGCGCCCCATCGCCGTGACCGCCCGCCTCCAGCGCCAGTAATCACGCGGCCGCGCCCGCGGCAGCCGCGCCGCTCCTCGCCTCGCGCAAAACCAAACGCCCCCGGGATCTCGTCCCGAGGGCGTCTGTTGTCTCTCTGTTGTTTCTCTGTTGTTTCTCTGTTGTCTCTCTGTTGTCTCTCTACCACCGATAGTGCGCAAACGCCTTGTTTGCTTCGGCCATCCGGTGCGTGTCTTCCTTCTTCTTGATGGCGTTGCCCTCGCCCTTCGAGGCGGCAATCACCTCGGCGGCGAGCTTCTCGGCCATCGACTTCTCGTTGCGGTCGCGCGAGAACGAGATCAGCCAGCGCATCGCCAGCGCCGTGCGGCGCTCGGGACGCACTTCGACCGGCACCTGGTAAGTGGCGCCACCGACGCGGCGGCTCTTCACCTCGACGACGGGCTTCAGGTTGGCCAGCGCCTGCTTGAAGACGTTCACGCCCGGCTGGCTGGTGCGGCTCTCGACGAGGTCCATCGCGCCGTAGAAGATGCGCTCGGCCGTGGACTTCTTGCCGGCGTACATCAGCACGTTGATGAACTTCGAGACGGTCTGCGAATCGTAGCGCGCGTCCGGGAGGATGGAGCGCTTGACGGCAGTTTTGCGGCGACTCATGGCTTACTTACCCCCCGCCTTCGGCTTCTTGGTGCCGTACTTGGAACGGCTCTTGTTGCGGCCGTTCACGCCCGAGGCGTCGAGCTTGCCGCGCACGATGTGGTAGCGCACGCCCGGAAGGTCCTTCACGCGGCCGCCGCGAATGAGCACGATCGAGTGCTCCTGCAGGTTGTGGCCTTCGCCGGGGATGTAGGCGGTGACTTCGAAGCCGTTGACCAGGCGGACACGCGCCACCTTGCGCAGCGCGGAGTTCGGCTTCTTGGGAGTCGTGGTGTACACGCGGGTGCACACGCCACGCTTGAACGGATTCGCCTTCAGAGCCGGAGCCTTCTCCTTGCGGGAGACGTCACGGCGGCTCTGCCGGACGAGCTGATTAATCGTCGGCATCGTATCCTGATGCTGTTCGTGAACCTGATTCTACGTGGATCACCCCGAATGGGTGGCACGGAACAGAGCCTTAAGTAATAGCGGGGAGAGGGGGGCGGGTCAATGGGAACGAGGGGTGGAACGGGGAGGAGGTAGAGGCCTGGCGAGGAGGATGGAGGGGCGGAACGAGGATGGAGTCCATTGGCGCGCCCGACGATCTCCCTCCCCGTTCCGACTCCCTTTCCCCCTCGCGTAGCCCCTACCCCCTCCTCGTTCCGCCCGTCCGCCGCCCTCACATTCCAATGAGTCCGTCCACCGGCAACTGATCCCTCGCCTTCACCGCGCTCTCGAACTCGCCGCACAGGTGCGCGATGGAGTTGGCGTAGTAGCTCACCAGCTCGCGGCCACGCGGCAGGATCAGGTAGCCGTCGCCGGCGCGCGCCACCACGCGGCGCATCCGCAGCATGCGGTACGCGCGCTCCCACGACTCCTCCACCTCGCGGTCGGCGCGCAACACGCGCGCGCCGCGCGCGACGAGCGCGGTGCGCAGTTCGGTCAGGCGCGCCAGCAGCCGGTCGCGCGGAATGAACTCGGCGTCGAACGTCTGCAGCGCCGCGCACGCCAGCGGCACCGGCGTCACGGGAATGATCGCGCCGATCCGCTCCATCACGCGGTCGCAGAACGCCTGCACCGCGGCCAGCCGCTCGGCGCGCGGCCGGTTGAACAGCGACGGACCGCCCTCCGCCACTTCTTCGAGCCACGGCAGCACCGGAATGGGCTCGCCGATCACCACGGCGGCGCGGCCGTAGCGCTTCCACCGGCGTGACAGCGCCCGCCCGACGTTCCACCCGGCGAAGCTGAGCACCTCGCCTAGCTGCGCCAGCCGACCCGGCCGCGGCGTCCCGTCGGCGGGTCGCAGTTCCCGCAGCAGCGTGCGGTCCTCGAGCACCCGATCGTAGTTCACCGCCACCGGAATCACGTACATCCGCTCGGCGAAGCCGGGTTCGCGCGCCACGCCCAGCATGTAGTCGAGGAGGCCCACCTTGGCGGGGCGCAGGCGCCCATCGCGCGTCAGCCCGCCCTCGGGGAAGATCCCCTGCGTCACGCCGTTGCGCGTGATGAGCTGCACGTAGCGCTCGAGCACGCGGTGGTAGAGCGGCTCGCGATACCGTCGCCGCACGAAGTACGATCCGAACGACTTGAAGAGGTACTCGAGCGGGAAGACCCGCGCCCACTCGCCCACCGCATACGAGATGGCCACCTCGCCGGCGAGTGCGTAGCTCGCCACCATGAAGTCGGCGTTGCTGCGATGATTGATGAGGTAGACCACGATGGACTCGCGCGGCAGCGCCTCGATGCTCTCGCGCCGCACGTGGTCCACCGAAACCTTGTAGAAGATCGAGAGCAGCGCCTTCGACACCGCGTAGCCGAACTGGTAGTACATCAGCAGCGAGAAGGCCGGGATGATCTCCGCCAGATACCCGCGCACCCGCCCCCACACCTCGCGCTCCGGCCGGCCGTGCTCGCGCGCGTGCGCCGCCACCGCCACCGCCACCTCGGGATCGTTGAGCAGCGCCTCGGTGATGTATCGCTTGCCCGTCAGCTTGAAACGGTCGATGCGCGCGCCGAACCGCCGGTGCGCGCGGCGTGCCGTGCGCCGCACCCAGCGCCGCCAGTACCAACCCGCGCCGAGTACGATTGCCACGGCGAGGACCGCGGCCGCGAGGAGGACATCGACGACGGGCAGCGCCACGCGCTAGAACCAGTCGCCGAAGCGCAGGTACAGGGTGCCGCGCGCCCGGTCGTTGACGCCGTACTCGAGGGCCAGCGGACCGAGCGCGGTGGTCACGCCGACGCCGCCGCGCGCGCCGAAGTAGCCGCGGGCGTCGCGGAAGACGCCATAGGTGCGCTCCTGGAACGCCCCGCCCGCCACCATCCCCTGCAGGTTGATTGCTCCGTACACCGGGTGCGACGCGCGCAGGGCTGCCATCCCTGCCTGCGCCCCGCGGAGTTCCTGCAGCTTGAAGCCGGGGAACCCGACGTCGGTGCCGCCGAGGAACGCGCTGCGCTGCAGCGGCAGCCGTTCGCCGAGCACGGCGGAGAGGACGCTCTCCACCATGAGGCCACGGCGCGTGGCGCTCCGGCGCAGTTCCACGGAGGCGCGCCAGTAGCGCCGCGTACCCTCGAACTCGACGGAACCGCGCGGCATCCGGTCGGAGGCCGCCGATGACTGCAGGCGGAGGCGCGCGCCGAGCGCCGTGGGAGTGCCGGCGAAGACGGGCTCATCCCACTGCCGCGCGAAGATGGTGAAGGCGCCGGTGGCGCGCCGCGTCAGGCGCCGCTCGATCCCCGCCTCGGCGAGCCAGTCCGCGGTGCGGATGCCCGGATACTCCACGCCGTCGCGAATGTCGCGCACCTGCATGCGCGTGATGGTGCCGCCGATGAGCGGTGACCACAGTGAGCCCAGCACGTCATAGCTTCGCCGCAGCGTCACCTGCAGCTCCTGTTGCAGCTGGCCCACGGCGAGCACACCGGTGGCCTCGGCGTTGCGTCCGCGCAGGCGCTGGATGCGCCCCACCCAGACGCGCGGACCGAGTTCGCGGTCGTACGCCGCCCCCGCCAGCAGCTGGTCGGCGCTGGACGTCTGCGCCTCGGCCGCGAGCTGCACCGAGTCGCCCGCGACACGCTGCGGATGCAGCCAGATGGATTGAAAGCGGTCCACCTGGGCGAGCGACCGCAACCGCTCCTGAAATTGGGGCAGGTCCGGCGTGTGCCCGCCGAGATCGCCCAGCGCCAGCCACAGGACGCTCGCCAGTTCGGGCGGGACGCTGCCGGGCATGAGGTACGAGGTCAGCGGCGGCACCGTGCCGCGCGGGCGCACGCGGCCACTCGGCAGGCAGGGCGCGGTCGCCAACCCCGCGGCGGCGCGGTATCCGGCGGCGATGACGCGATCGATGTTCGCCGGCGAGAAATCGAGCTGGTTGACGCCGCTGACGTCGGACGCCAGCCAGACGTCGCCAGGCCGCAGCGGCGGCAGCGGCTGCTCGAAGACGAAGGCGAGGAGCTGCCCGGCAATCGACAGGGGGTCGTCCTCGCTCAAGTCGAAATGCGACGTGTCGCGCAGGCTCGAGACGATGACGCGCGTGGCCCCCAGGCGGCGCGCCACCGCAATCGGGACATTGTCCACGATGCCGCCATCCACGAGGTCGCGTCCACCGACGCGCACCGAGCGAAAGATGATGGGAATCGCGCCGCTGGCGCGCACCGCCTGCGCCAGGTCGCCGCCCGCGAGGACCACCTGTTCGCGCGTGCTGAGATCAGCGGCGATCGCGCGGAACGGCACCGGCAGGCGGTCGAAGTTGCCGGCCGCGATGAGATTGCCCCGGGCGTAGAGCGCGCTGACCAGCGCGTTGAGCGGCCGCTCGCGCACGACGCTCGTGCGCAGCACCAGTCCCTGGCTGCCGCCCTCCCAGACGAGGATCGCGCGCCGCGTGCCGAGGGACGGCGGCGTGGGCGCGCTGTATCGCCCGACCAGCGTGTCGAGGCCCAGCGCCTTGACGTCGCGTTCGATCTCGTCCACCCCGAGCCCGCTCGCCCACAGCGCGCCCATGATGGCGCCGGCGCTGGTGCCGACTACGACGTCGGGCACAATGCCGAGCGAGTCGAGCATGCGCAGCACCGCGAGGTGCGCAAACCCCTTGGCCCCGCCGCCGGGGAGCACCAGGGCGAGCTTGCCGCCCGCGGGACCGCAGGTGGCCGCGGGAGCCTGTTCCTGCGCTGCGGCGCGGTGCGGAACCGACAGCGCCACCGCGGACGCCAGCCCAAGGAGGGTCGTTCGCGCACAGCGCGCGATGCGCGAGGGGGTGTCAGTGGGAGTGCGCAGCATCTGGTGCCAGTATCCGCCCGCGCACGACGCGGGTCAAGCGCGGGCGGTCCGGCGGGCTGGCGGCGCAGCCTGATCCACGCCGTGCCAACGGGATCCGGCGGGGGACCGCAGTGGCCGCTACACGACTGGACTGCGAATGGTGGCGGGCGGCGGCGCCGCGAGGTGCGACCAATCCCGTTTCTCATCGGTCACCGTGCGCAGGATCCAGGACGACAGGATGACGAAGCCCATCAGCACGATGACCCCGACGCCCTGCCCCTGCGCGGGCCGCATCAGCCCGCTCTCGATCGTCGCCTTGGCGACGAGCGCCCAGATGAACGGGCCGGTGATCGCCGAAAAACGCCCGACCATGCCGTAGAGTCCGTAGAACTCGCCGATGCGGTCGGGGGGCGTGAGGCGCAGCATCAGCGGCCGGTCGGCCGACCAGACGCCGCCCATCCCGATGCCGGCGAGGGAGGCGACGACGTACAGCACCGACAGCGGGAGGGTGAGCAGGCCGATGGCCGCCGCCAGGATGAAGTCGAACACCCAGAGACGCAGCACCCAGTTGAGCGTGGCCTTCGGGCCGATGCGGTCCACGATGCGTCCCCACATGAAGCCGCCGAGCACCGCGAACGTGATGGCGACCATCATGATCTTCATCCCGGCCGCGCTTCCCTGCTGGGCCGGCAGGCCGTTGGCATCGGCCACATTGAGCGTGTACAGGAACATGATGCTGATGACGGTGTTGATCGCGTCGGTGTAGAAGATGCGCCCGATGAGGAAGCGCAGCAGGCCGGGGTACTTCTCACCCTCGCGCAGCGTCTGGATCGTGACGCGGGTGCTCTCCACGGTGGCCGCCCACGAGAAGACCGGGCGCGGGTTCGGGTTCCCGCGCTCCTTCACGAAGAGGAAGCACGGAATGCTCAGCATCAGGAACACGGCGGCGATGGCGACGAACAGCACCTGCAGATGTTCGGTGCCGAACACGAAGCCCAGCGTCACCGCGATGTACGATCCGAGGTAGCCGATCCCCACGCCGATGCCGCCGATGCGTCCGCGGTTCTCCTCGGTGGAGACGTCGGGGAGCATGGCGTCATAGAACTGGAGCCCCGCCGAATAGGCCGCGTTGGCGACGATGAAGCAGAGCATGGTCGGCCAGAATCCGACGCTGCCGAGCACCGCGGTGAGCCCCACGCAGAGGAGGGTGCTCCAGACCAGGAACGGCATGCGGCGCGGCGCCCGGTCCGTCATCCCGCCCAGGAGCGGCGAGATGACGAAGATGATGGCCATCGAGACCGCCGAGACGTTGCCGTAGAGCGCGTCGGCGCGGCCGGCGCCCACGTGGTCGCGAATGTACTTGGAGAAGTACATCGAGACGATGCCCATCGAGAAGATGGTGTTGGCAAGGTCGTAGACCCACCACGACCAGACGGCGCGACGCGTGACGACGTGCTCGGGGGTAGCAGCGGAGGTGATCGCAGGGGCGGTCATCGGCTCGTCGGAAGTGAAGCGCAGAATGTGGATCGCTGGCGGCCGCGGCGCCACTCCAAGCAGGCGCGCTCAGCGGTCGGCGACGGGGAGGTAGACGCGCAGCACGCGGCCGCGTCCGTCGGCGTCGTCCGCGTGCACGGCCCCGCCGAGGCGCCGCACCAGCCCGTGCACCAGGGCCAGGCTGGCCACCGGGTTGTCGCGCGACGGGAAGCCGGCCTCCAGGGTGCGACGCGCCTCCGCGCCGGCTGCGCGCCCGCTTGAATCGGTGATCTCGATCTCCGCGTGGAGCGGCGCGGCGGCAAGGTCAAGCCGCGCGCGCTGCGGGGCATCCAGCTGACGGACGCGAAGCGTCACCTCGATGAGTCCGGTTCCATGCAGGTGGTCGCACGCGTGCTCCACGAGCGACCGGAGCACGGCGGCCATCGCGTTGGGCTCGGCCAGAACCGGCACGGCGTCGTTCGGCAGGTGCCAGCGCATCTCGATGTGCTCGCGGACCCGCGCGCCGATTGGCTCCTGCTGCGCACGCAGCAACGCCGCGAGATCGATGACGCTGACCACACGAGACAGGTCGGACGTGAAGGAGAGCACGTGGCGAAGCTGCGCCGCGGCCAGCAGGGCGGCGCGGTGGATCTCCGCGGATGGCGAGGGCGACTCGCTGCCGGGGGCATCCTCCACCAGTTCCGCGTTGACGGTGATCGTCGTGAGCAGGTTGTTGAGCTCGTGGGCCATTCCGGCCGCGAATGTGCCGACGAGCTCCATCCGTTCCGCTTCGCGAATGCGCCGCGACATCTGTTCCTGCAACCGGCGGCGGCGAACCAGCAGCACGCTGAGCCAGGCGAGCAGCACGAGGAGCGCCGAGACCACCGTGAGCACGTCCCGCCGCCACCAGACGGGCGCCGGCACCTCGAACGCCAGGCGCGCCGGCGCCTGGGAGGTGACCCCGAGTGGCGTGCGCGCCTCGACCCACAGCATGTGGCGCCGCCACGGCACGTGCGCCGGCGCCGTGATTTCCGTCGCCGCCGACCACGCTGACCATTCCTCGTCGTCGAGCCGCCAGCGCGACTCGAGATCCACCGGCGCGAACGTGCCGCGTTCCGTCGCCACGCTCCACCGCAGCTTCAGCTCTCCACCCTCGGCGCGCGACGGCAGGGGAATGACCCGCGGGCGCGCCGCCGCCAGTTCGTCGAGCCGCACCCGGAGCACGCCGGCCCCCATCGTGCCGACGTACAAGTCACTCCCCGAGGTGACGAGGGGCCAGACATTGAGCGTCGGCAGGCCGAGCGCTCGTGAGAGCCTGGTCCATCCTTCCCCCACGCGGAGCCAGATGCCATCCGCGTTCGATGCCCAGATGCGTCCGTCGCCGGCGCGATAGACCGTCACCTGCCCCGTGGGCGCCGCACCGGAGGTGTCGGGCAACTCGGCGCGAAGGCCGGGAAGCACGCGAAGCACCCCGGACGGCCGTACTGACACCCACAGCGCGCCGCTGTCGGCGAGGGCGAGTGAGAATGCCACATCACCCGCTTGGTCCCGCGCCGGCGGCACGAGCACGAACGTACCGGCGGAGTCGCGCAAGACGCCGCGATTGGTGGCGAACCAGCGCTGACCGATGGAATCCTGCACCATATCGTAGAAACGGCCGCCGGCGACCGAGGGCGGCAGCGTCACCGCGTCGATGCGCCCCGCCGCTTCGCGCCAGACGCCGCCGCGCCCATGCTGGCCGAACGGGATGCCCAGCAGCCAGCACGATCCGTCCCGGTCGCGCACGATCCGGTGGATGCCAGCCTGGTCGAGGCCGGGAGCGTCGGTGCGACGTCGCCAGCCGTTTGCGGTTCGGTGAAAAACGCCCGGAACGCTGCCCCCGCTTCCCGCCCACATTTCGCCGCTGCGTCCCCATGCCACCGTGGTGAAGACGACGCCCCTTGGGCTGAACACGACCTGCAGCACGCCCTTTGGATCGAGCAACGCGACGCCGCCGGCCGTCGCCGCCGCGAGGCGACCGTCGTCGGCGACGGCGAGGCCATTTACCCGATTCGCCGGGGCCGGCGCCGGCAGGCGCCACTGGGCCCGCCGCCCGCTCGTGCGCCGCCACAGCACCATGCCATCACGGGTGGCCAACCAGACATCGCCCGATCCATCGAACATCGCACCGGTGGTGGGCACAGCGTACGACGGCAGCTGGAGCCGTCGCCATTCTGACGATTCGGCGAACATCACGTCGCCGGCGTCGAGCACCACGAGGCCTTCATCCTTCGGACCGATGGCGATCGCCGCCGGCGCATCGTGCCCGAACTCGGCGAGCCGCCGCCAGCGCGGACCCGTGTGTGGTCCGCGCGCCCAGACGCCCTGTCGCGGGTCGGAGGTGCGCACCACGAGGCGCACCTCGCCCGCCGCGTTCCAGGTGATTCTCGAAATGGCCCCGGCCCCGCCGTTGAACGGCGGTTCCGACACCCAGGCGCCGTCACGTCGGCTCCAGGTCTCCAGCCCGACGGACAGGAGAACCGTTTCGTCCGGACCCTGTTGCAGTTGCAGATCGTACATCTGGATCGGCCGCCTTCCCGGCCAACGCTCCTCGTGCCACGCACCTCCCACCCTTCGCGCGAGACGCAGCACTCCGTTCAAGACGAAGGCGCCCCACAACTCGCCGCCACGGGCGACCGCCACGCTGAACCAGACGGCGCCCGCCGCGGGACTCGGCACGAGGCGCGCCGGCTCGCCACGCCGCGCCACACGCCAGATGTCGGGACCGTATCGAATCAGCACCGCGCCGTCCTCGGCCACGACGATCGGTCCCGAGCGTCCACCCTGCAGGAGGTGTCCGGCGGAATCGGCAACCAGTTGCCAGCGATACCCGTCGTACCACGCCGGGCCCTGCCCGGTCGACACCCAGATGGTGCCATCCTTTGCCCGCCCGATCGCGTCGATGACTGGCGATGGGAGCCCCTCGGCGACGCCAAATCGCACCCATCGCCACTCGTCCACCGGCGAGGACTGCGCGGCGGCGGAGACGCCCGTCAGCGCGAGGGCGAGGAGTGGAGCGAAGTGGGCTGCCAGGAACAATCGCCTGGAGTCGCGTCGCCTACGGCGGCGAAGCATGTGCACGATCGGGGTTCGTATTGCGCTCGGTGGCGAGGTGGCGCCTTGAACACGGCGTTGCCACTCATCAACCTAGGCGATCCGGCGCCGAACGGCGACGGACAGAGTGTCCGGTGTGACGGCCGGGTGGCTTCCCGTGACGAAAAAGACCGGATACGCCATCCGCAGCGTGCTCCCGCTCCCCCGCACCACGCTCTGTTCGCTGCACCCAGCTCGCCACTCTGCCTGTGCCCGTGCCCCGCGATGCGAAACGGGAGCCGCAACCGAATGGTCGCGGCCCCCGTTTCGCATCGCGTCTTACCAGTCGACCCGCAACCCGGCCTGCATCTGCCGCGCCGCGTACGCGCCCGTCGCCACGCCAAAGGACGGGACCGCCGTGCCGGTGGCCGTGAACTGCGTGCCGCCGTACGACAGCTTGTTGTACCAGTTGAACAGGTTGAACACCTCGGCGGAGAAGCTGATCTTCTTGCCGCCGATCGCGTAGAGCTGCCGCGCGAGGCGCATGTCCACCGTGCGATAGTAGTTCGGGAAGGCGTTCGCCGGCAGCGCCGTGCGCTGGCCCACCGTCGTCCGCGTGCCGCCCGGCCAGTCGTCGCCGGTGATGTTGTCGAGGTTGACGTCGCGGCCGTCGATCTGCAGGAACGGACGCGGGCTGGCGATCGTGGCGATCGCCGAGATGTTGAAGCCGAACGGAATCGGCGTCACCGTGGACAGCACCAGGCGGTGGCGCTCGTCGCCCGACGTGCGCTGGCGGTCGAACAGGAACGGCAGCGCATAGTTGGGCAGCGCGCCCGAGATGTCGAAGCTTCCCTCGTACCAGGCCAGCGTGTACGCGAGGTTCACGCGGGTCTTGTTGCGCTGGTACGTGGACGACACCAGGAACGCCGAGTACCAGGCCTCGCCGATGTCATCCCAGAGGACGATGTCGCCGTAGCGCGACGTCAGCTTGCGCGCGCTGGGCGTCACCGACTTGTCGGTGTAGTTCGGGTTGCGCTGGACGTAGAGGTTGGTCAGGTGCTGGCGCACGTAGTCCACGTTGATGCCGAACTGCTCCGTGAACTGGTGCCCGATGCCGAGCGACATCTGCAGGTTCTTCGGCGTCTTCATGTCGTGCTTCATCAGGATCGGCGCCGGCGATCCCGACTGGCCGGCCAGCACGCGCTGCCGCAGGACCGCGGGGTCCTTGGTGGGCGTGTTGGTCGTGTTGTTGAACGTGAAGTTGTAGACGCGCCACGTCGAGTTCTTGCGCTCCTGGAAGCCCATGAAGCTCGTCACGCGGTCGTAGATGATGCCCACGCCGCCGCGCACGAACGTCCGGTTCTGCCTGGTCGGATCCCACGAGAACGAGACGCGCGGCGAGAAGTTGCCGAGCTGGTTCTTGCGGTCGCCGCGGTTCAGGAAGCCGGCGAGCGGGCCATTGTTGGCCTCGAGGCGCTGCAGCGTCGTGTCGCTCGCCCACGGCACCGTGTACTTGTTGTTCATCGTGTTGAGCTCGGCGTCGTGACGGACGCCGATGCTCAGCGTAAAGTTGTCCTTGATGCGCCACTCGTCGTTCACGTACACGCCGGTCACGATCGCGTCGGCGCTGGCCTTGGCATCCTCGGTCGTGTTCGGGCTCGTGAAGCCGACCGCGATGTTGGCGAGGTACGGCATGGACGACGTGTCGGTCAGGAACGTGAACGTGCCGTTGGCGTTGTTCGCGAAGTCCTGGCTGGCGGAGATGCTGGCCAGCTCGATGCCCGTCTTGATGGTGTGCGAGCCCGACGCGTTGTCGATGTTCCACGTGGCGCGGTCGACCACGCGCACGTGCAGTTCATTGAGGAAGAGCGGGAAGCCGCTCGTGCCGAACGAGATGCCCGGGTAGTTGAACTGCGGGCCGGGCTTGAGCGGCGCTTCCTTGTGGCCCCAGCTGACGAGCTGGAGGCTCGCTTCGTTCACGAAGTTGCCGCCCGGCTTCAGGTAGCGCTGGCGGAGCTGCGCCGTGTAGATGTCGTAGTTCTGCGAGATGCCGCCGTCCTGCGAGACCTTCGCGCCGAAGTTGCCCTCGCCGTCCAGCAGGCGTGCCGACACCATGGCGTCGTACGTGACCGTCGGGCTCTGCACGTAGGTCAGGCGCCCGAAGAGGGTGTGGTTCTTGTTCGGGGCGAGAAACGACCCCTGGTACTGCGACCACGGCCCGCTCGTCGGGTTGACGTCGAGGTAGAAGTTCGTGTTCGTCAGTTCGTAGCTCGTCGCGAGGAAGAGCTTGTCCTTCTTCAGCGGGCCGCGGAGGTTGAAGCCCAGCTGCTGGCGGCTGTAGTCCGGCACCTTCTTCTGGAAGGCGTTCTGCGTGATCATCGCCTTGTTCTGCAGGAACCCGAACGCCGACCCTTCCCACTTGTTCGTGCCGCGGCGGCTTTCCGTCGAGATGACGTACGACCCGGCGCGTGAATACTCGGCGTCGTACGGGTTCACGAAGACGCGGAACTGCTCGAGCGCCTCCTGCGGGAGCGGCGATCCCGTCTGGCCGAGGCCGACGATGTTGCCGTTGTACAGGCTCTTCATTTCCACGCCGTCGACGTAGACGTTGAAGAAGCGGTTGTCCGGCGCGCCGCCGGCCGACGGCAGCGTGCGGCCCGACTGCGGCGCATACGTCTTGATGCCCGGGGCGACGCCCGCGAGGTTCATCAGGCCGCGCGCGTTGAGCGGCAGGTTCTCGATCTCGGCGCGCATCACGGGCGCCGACACCGAGAGTCGCTGGACTTCCACCTGCTTGACCTTCTCGCCGATGATGGTCTGCGCCGCCAGCTCCGCGACGCCCTTCTCCATGTTGAACTCGAGGCGCGCGCGCTGGCCAATGGCCAGCTGCACCTTCTGGCCGGTCGGCTTGTAGCCGATGGCGCGGACGGTCACCGCGTACTGGCCGGTGAACAGGCCAAGGACACGGAATTCGCCGTTGGCGCGGGTGACTGCCCGGGCCGTTTCCTGCGTGGCGACGTTGGTGATCGTCACCTGCGCATCAACGATGGGCTGTCCCTCGGACCGAACGACGCCCGTCAGGATGACGGTGTTCTGGGCGAACGCACCCGTGGCAATCGTCGCCACGAGGGTGAGCGCCGCGAGCGCATGGCTCACGAGTCTCCGCATGCGTCTTCTCCTGGAGCTGTGGTGGGAAGGGGGGGTGGGGGGCTGGGCGGCGGGCGACGCCGCGATGTTGCAGTAGGCCAAATCGCGTCAGGTGGCGCCGGTGCGGGCATCCACTTGGGCGCGTAACTTAGGGTGCCCGCCACGATTTTGCCATCCTTGTTAATGATTGCCCGCCCGCTCGCCGCCCTCCTCCTGCTGACTGCAGATGCCACGGCCACCTTGGCCCAGCATCCTCTGCCCGGCCCCGCCGACTCCCTGCGCGTGGATACGCTGGCGCCCGGGGTCACGCATCGGCGCGCCGTCTACCCGGCGGGGCCGTGGGTCGTTCACATCGTCGCGGTGGACCTGCGGCGCGCCGGCATCGCCGTTCGCCAGGTGCGGGCGCACGATCGCCTAACGACGCGCGAACGGGTGAGCGCGATGAGCGAGCGGCGAGCGGCCGCCGGTGACCGCGTACTCGCCGCCGTGAACGCCGACTTCTTCGACCTCGCCTCTGGCGGGAGCGAGAACAACGTTCTCGTCGATGGGGAGTGGTGGAAGGGCGTGCGCGTCACGGAGTCGCCGTACGACACCTACGACAACATCCATGCGCAGTTCGCGCTCGACGCCGCGGGGCGACCGCTGATCGAGCGGTTCGCGTTCGACGGCTGGGCACGCACGCCGCGGGCCGGGTTTCCGCTCATCGCGCTGAACGCCCTGCCGCTGGGCGCGTACGAAGGGACGGCGCTCTGGACCCCGCGCTTCGGCCCGACCACCCCGCGGGACACCGTGCGTCCGACCACCGAACTGACGCTCCTGCCAGTGGGCCGGCGCGCCGACACCTTGCTTTACGTGCGGCGCGGCGCCACCCGAGGCGGCGGCAGCGCGATTCCGGCGCAGGGCGCGGTGCTCGCCGCCTACGGCGCGCGGGCCGCCACGCTCGATTCCACGGCCGATGGCGACACCGTTCGCCTCACGCTCGGCACCGCACCGGCAACGATGCCGCGGCGCGGCGCCCTGTCGCTCGTAGTCGGCGGCTGGCCGCGCATCCTGCGCGACGGCGTGAACATCGCGCCCCGCGCCCCGGCCGAGGAGGGCACCATCTCGCGGAACGCCGAGCTTCGCCATCCGCGCACGGCCATCGCGTTCACGCGCGACAGTACCACGCTCCTCGTGGTGACGGTGGACGGACGCTCCACGGCGAGCGTCGGCATGACGCTCGTCGAACTCGCCGCGTTCATGAAATCGCTCGGCGCCTGGAACGCGCTGAACCTCGACGGCGGCGGCTCGACCACGATGGTGATCGGCGGCAAGGTCGTGAACGTCCCCTCCGACCGCACCGGCGAACGCGAGGTGGGGAGCGCCCTGCTGATCGTTCAACGAAATCACTGAGCCCCCCTCACTCCGCACCACACCCTGCTCCGGGCACCCCGCACCACACCGTGCCCGTGCCCCTGCACCCGGCAAAG
This sequence comes from Gemmatimonadaceae bacterium, assembly GCA_036504815.1. Classification (NCBI taxonomy): domain Bacteria; kingdom Pseudomonadati; phylum Gemmatimonadota; class Gemmatimonadia; order Gemmatimonadales; family Gemmatimonadaceae; species Gemmatimonadaceae bacterium. Next base: position 15,114 of record DASXUN010000001.1, read on the forward strand.
CACAGCGGCCCGCCTCTTACGAGGCGGGCCGCTGTGCCTTGTCCGTCTACTCCAGCTCTTCCGCGCCGAGCGGCGACAGGTCGTCGGCCACTGACGGGAGCGGGCCGAGGTCGCCCAGCCCGAACTCGGGCTCGGGAAGCGCCGGCGCCTCGACGTCCATGTCCACCTGCTGGTACCGGTACATGCCGGTGCCGGCCGGGATGAGATGGCCGATGATGATGTTCTCCTTGAGGCCGAGGAGGTTGTCCTTGGCCCCGCGGATGGCGGCATCGGTCAGCACCCGGGTCGTCTCCTGGAAGGAGGCGGCCGAGATGAACGACTGCGTCGTGAGGCTGGCCTTCGTGATGCCGAGCAGCAGCGGCTCGGACGTCGCGGCGGTCTGCTTCTTCTTCTTCGACTTGTCGTTGGCGTCGCGGAAGGTCGCCTTGTCCACGTTCTCGCCTTCGAGGAACTCGGTCTCGCCCGAGTCGAGCACGCGGACCTTCTGCAGCATCTGGCGCACGATCACGCCGATGTGCTTGTCGTTGATCTTCACGCCCTGCAGGCGATAGACCTCCTGCACCTCGTTGAGCAGGTACTCCTGCACGGCGCGGGGGCCCTTGATGCGCAGGATGTCGTGCGGGTTCACCGGCCCTTCCGACAGGCGGTCACCGGCGCGCACGCGGTCGCCCTCGTGGACGCGCAAGTGCTTGCCGGCCGCCACTTCGTAGAGCTGCGCCGGCACCGTCTCGTCCATCGAGCCGCTGCCGTCGAGCGGCTGCACGAAGATCTCGCGCTTGCCGCGCTTGATGTCGCCGAACCGCACGACGCCGTCGATCTCCGAGATGGTGGCCGGATCCTTCGGCCGGCGCGCCTCGAACAGCTCGGCGACGCGCGGCAGGCCGCCCGTGATGTCGCGGGTCTTGTAAGCCTCGCGGCTGATCTTGGCGATGGTCGTGCCGGCGGCGACGTTCTCGCCGTCGTCGATGATGAGCTGCGCGCCCACCGGGATGACGAAGTCGCGGACCTTCTTCTCCTTGCCGCCCTTCGTCGTCCAGACCTCGATGTGCGGGTGCAGCTTCTTCTCGCGGTCCTCGATGACCACCCGCTGGCGCAGGCCGGTGAGCTCGTCGAGCTCCTCGGCGAAGCTCTCATCCTCGACGAGGTCGACGAACTTGATCGTGCCCTCGGTGTCGGTGATGATCGGGTTGGTGTACGGATCCCACGTGAAGACGACGGCGTCCTTCTTCACTTCCTCGCCGTCCTTGACCATCAGGATGGCGCCGAGCGGCACGTGGAGGCGCGCCGCGACGGGCGCGTTCTTGTCGGCCGTCGCGCGGACGAAGAGCTCGCCCTCGTACGACGTGACCACGCGCTGGCCTTCGCGATTGATGACGGTGAGCAGGCGGTCGCCGTACTCGACGATGCCCGACACCTTCGACTTGCGGGCGGTCTGCTCGGCGATGCGCGCCGCGGTGCCGCCGATGTGGAACGTGCGGAGCGTCAACTGCGTCCCCGGCTCGCCGATCGACTGCGCGGCGATGATGCCGACCGCCTCGCCGATGTCCACCATCTTCATGGTGGCCAGGTTGCGGCCGTAGCACATGCGGCAGAGGCCGCGCTTGGCCTCGCACGTCAGCACGGAGCGGATCTTCACCGACTCGATGCCGGCGTCCTCGATGGCGCGCGCGGTGTCCTCTTCCATCATCTGGCCGGCCTCGACCAGCAGGGCCGGGCGGCCCGCGTCGTCACGCAGCTGCGGATCGTACACGTCCTCCGCCGCCACGATGCCGACGATGCGCTCCGACAGCGGCTCGATGATGTCCTCGCCTTCCTTCAGCGCCGACACCTCGAGGCCCATGATCGTCCCGCAATCCTCCTCGGTGATCGTCACGTCCTGCGCGACGTCGCAGAGGCGGCGCGTCAGGTAGCCGGCGTCGGCCGTCTTGAGCGCCGTGTCGGCCAGGCCCTTGCGGGCGCCGTGCGTCGAGATGAAGTACTCGAGCACCGAGAGGCCTTCGCGGAAGTTCGACTTGATGGGGCTCTCGATGATCTCGCCGATGCCGCCGGTGAGCTTCTTCTGCGGCTTCGCCATCAGGCCGCGCATGCCGGCCAGCTGGCGGATCTGGTCGCGCGAGCCGCGCGAGCCGGAATCGAACATCATGAACACCGGGTTGAATCCCGCCTGGGATTCGCGCATGCGCTTCACCATCGCGTCGGCGATGTCGTTGTTCGCGTGCGTCCAGGTGTCGATCACCTTGTTGTAGCGCTCGCCGTTGGTGATGTTGCCGGTCGAGTACGCCTTCTGGAAGCGCTCGACGCGCGTCCCGGCCTCCTCGAGCAGCGTCTCCTTCTCCTCCGGGATCTCCAGGTCGGAGATGCCGATGGACACGCCGCCGCGCGTCGCGTTGCGGAAGCCGAACTCCTTGAGCCGGTCGAGGAACGCCACCGTCGTCGCCAGGCCGGCGGCGCGGTACGATTCGAACACGAGCTCCGAGAGCGCCTTCTTCTTCATGTCGCGGTTCTGGAACGGCAGCTCCGCGGGAACGATCTCGCTGAACATCACGCGGCCGGCGGTCGTCACCTCCCACCGCACGTCGCCCTCGGCGCCGCGCACCAGGTAGCGAAGCGCCGAGTGCGTCGTCAGCCGCCCGCTCGCGAGCGACATCTCGATTTCCGCGGCGTTGGTGAACGCCGGGAGCTTCGCCACGCGCTTCGGATCCTTGATGAGCGTGTCGAAGTCGGTCGGCGCCTTGGTCGCGAAGTAGCAGCCGAGCACGATGTCCTGGCTGGGCTCCGCCACCGGGCGGCCGTCCGCCGGCTTGAGGATGTTGTTCGACGACAGCATCAGCACGCGGCACTCGAGCTGCGCCTCGAACGACAGCGGCACGTGCACCGCCATCTGGTCGCCGTCGAAGTCGGCGTTGAACGCCGCGCAGACGAGCGGGTGGATGCGGATGGCCTTGCCTTCCACGAGCACCGGCTCGAACGCCTGGATGCCCAGGCGGTGCAGCGTCGGCGCGCGGTTGAGCAGCACCGGATGGTCGCGGATGATCTCCTCGAGGATCTCGTACACCTCGGGGCTCTCGCGCTCCACGATCTTCTTGGCGCGCTTCACCGTCTCGGCGATGCCCTTCTCCACCAGCTTGTGGATGATGAACGGCTTGAACAGCTCCAGCGCCATCGCCTTCGGCAGGCCGCACTGGTGCAGCTTGAGCTCCGGGCCCACCACGATGACCGAGCGGCCCGAATAGTCCACGCGCTTGCCGAGCAGGTTCTGGCGGAACCGGCCCTGCTTGCCCTTGAGCATGTCGGAGAGCGACTTCAGCGGGCGCTTGCCGCGGCCGCGAATCGCCTTGCTCCGGCGCCCGTTGTCGAACAGCGCGTCCACCGCCTCCTGCAGCATGCGCTTCTCGTTGCGCAGGATCACTTCCGGCGCGCGGTGCACGATCAGCTTCTGCAGGCGGTTGTTGCGGTTGATGACGCGGCGGTACAGGTCGTTCAGGTCGGACGTGGCAAAGCGCCCGCCGTCCAGCGGCACGAGCGGCCGCAGGTCGGGCGGGATCACCGGCACGACGTCCATGATCATCCACTCGGGCTTGTTGCGGACATCCGAGTGGTCGCCCGAGTTGCGGAACGCGTCCACGATCTTCAGGCGCTTCAGCTGCTGCTTCTTCTTGTGCTGCGACGTCTCCACGGCGACGCTGGCGCGAAGTTCCTCGGCCACCTTGTCGACGTCGAGGCGGCGCAGCAGCTCGCGCACCGCCGGCGCGCCGATGTCGGCCAGGAACGCCGTGTCGCCCTCGGCCTTCGCCTTCAGGCGCAGCTCGAGGAACTGTTCCTCGTCGAGCAGGTCGTTGGCGTGCACGTCCTGCTCGCCGGCATCGATGACGACGTAGTTCGAATAGTAGATGACCTTCTCGAGATCACGGAGCGTGAGGTCGAGGAGGTTGCCCATCGGGCTGGGCAGCGTCTTGAAGAACCAGATGTGCGCCACCGGCACGGCCAGCTCGATGTGCCCCATGCGGTCGCGGCGCACCTTGCTGAGCGTCACTTCCACGCCGCAGCGGTCGCAGATGACGCCGCGGTAGCGGATGCGCTTGTACTTGCCGCAGTGGCACTCCCAGTCCTTCACCGGGCCGAAGATGCGCTCGCAGAAGAGGCCGTCCTTCTCCGGCTTGAACGACCGGTAGTTGATCGTCTCCGGCTTGGTGACCTCGCCCCACGACCACCACGAGCGGAGGCCGGCCATCTCCAGCCGCTCCCGCTCCTTCGGATCGCGAGGCCCGCGGATCTCCTCCGGGCTCGCGATGCGAACCTGGATGAAGTCGAACGCCGAGGCGCGCTGTTCGCGCGCATTGCGGAAATCAATCATCGGTTATTCCTCGCTCCCGTTGCCGAAGGACCCGCCGCCAGTGACTTCGTTCGCGTCCATCGTGACGTGGATGCCCAGCGCCTGCAGTTCCTTGACAAGCACGTTGAACGATTCCGGCGTTCCCGGCTCGGGCAGGTTCTGCCCCTTCACGATCGCCTCGTACACGCGGCTGCGTCCGTTGACGTCGTCCGACTTGACGGTCAGGATCTCCTGCAGCGTGTGCGCGGCGCCGTAGGCCTCGAGGGCCCACACTTCCATTTCGCCGAAGCGCTGGCCGCCGAACTGCGCCTTCCCGGCCAGCGGCTGCTGCGTCACCAGCGAGTACGGCCCGATGCTCCGGGCGTGGATCTTGTCGTCCACCAGGTGGCTGAGCTTCAGCATGTAGACCTGGCCCACCGTCACTGCGCTGGTGAACGTCTCGCCGCTCCGCCCGTCGCGCAGGCGGATCTTGCCGAACGGCATGATGCCGGCGAGCCCGATCAGCTCGACCGCCGCGGCGTCCACGTCGGCCTCGCTCTTCTTGCCCAGCATCGCGGCCAGCGCCGGCAGCCCGCGGGTCTCGAGCAGCTCGGCCGCGGCCAGCGCGTCCAGCTTCTCCAGCTCCTTGGCCGCCTTCTTGAACTCGGCCTTCCGCGCGGCGTAATCCTCCTCCTCGCCGGCCGTCTCGTGGAACGCCTTCTCGTTGCGCAGGTTCGCATGCTCGCGATCGGCCCATTCCTTGGCCGCCGCGGCGAGGTACTCGCGCACCGACACGAAGATCTCCTTCGTCTCCGCCGACATCGTCCGGCCGTGCAGGTCGTTCAACGTCGCGTCGGCCAGCAGCTCCACCTTGTCGATGTTCTCCGCCGACGGCTTGATGTCGGCGAGCAGGTGGCGGATCTCCTTGTCGGTGATCACCGGCGCCTCGGACTGCAGCCCGAGCGACGACTTGGCCCACGTGACACCGGCCAGGCGCAGCAGCAGCCCGATCTCGCGCTCGTTGGCGCCGGCGAAGACCGGCGTCTTGGCGTAGAAGCCGAGCAGCTTGGCCGCCCAGCCGAGGTGCGTCTCGAGGATCTGGCCGACGTTCATGCGGCTCGGCACGCCGAGCGGATTGAGCACGATGTCCACCGGACGGCCGTCCGGCAGGAACGGCATGTCCTCTTCCGGCACGATGCGCGCCACGATGCCCTTGTTGCCGTGGCGGCCGGCCATCTTGTCGCCCACCGAGATCTTGCGCTTCTCGGCCAGGTAGACCTTGACCAGCTGGATCACGCCCGGCGGCAGTTCGTCGGGCTGGAGGATGCGGTCGATGCGCTCTTCCGCCTTCTCCTCGATCTTCGCCTTGACCTCGTTGGCCGCCTCGATGATCTCGCGCACTTCCTCGTTCACCTTCTTGTTGCCCACGCGGAAGGTCTTGAGGTCGAGCGTCGCGAGGCGCAGCGAGGCGAGGATCTCCTCGGTCAGCTTCGTCCCCTTCGGGATCGCCTCTTCCACCGTGCCGCTCTTGAGCGCGAGCTCGACGACCTGGCCGAGCAGGAGCTCCTTGATCTCCTCATCGCGCACGTCGTTGACGCGCACCTTCTCCTCGCCCTCGAGGCGGCGCACGTCGCCGATCCGCTCGCCGCGGTCCTTCTCGACCACCTGGTCCTCGACGCGCGAGAAGATCTTGCAGTCGATGACGACGCCTTCCATGCCCGGCGGCACCTTGAGCGACGAATCCTTCACGTCCTTCGCCTTCTCGCCGAAGATCGCCGTCAGCAGCTTCTCTTCCGGCGACAGCTCCGTCTCGCCCTTCGGGGTGATCTTGCCGACGAGGATGTCGCCCGGCTTCACGTGGGCGCCGATGCGGACGATGCCGCGCTCGTCGAGGTCCACCAGCGACTCTTCCGAGACGTTCGGAATCTCGCGCGTGATCTCTTCCTGGCCGCGCTTGGTGTCGCGGACGTGCAACTCGAGCTCCTGGATGTGGATCGACGAGTAGACGTCATCCTTCACCAGGCGCTCGGAGAGGACGATGGCGTCCTCGAAGTTGTGCCCGTACCACGGCATGAACGCCACGGTCACGTTGCTGCCGAGCGCGAGCTGGCCGTGCTCGGTGGCGGCGCCGTCCGCGAGGACGTCGCCCTGCTTCACCTTCTGCCCCAGCCGGACGGCCGGGCGCTGGTTGATGGCGGTGTCCTGGTTGGTGCGCCAGTACTTCTTGAGGCGGTAGCGGTCCTGCTGCGTGAGCCGCGCCAGCGGGGCGCCGGCGTCGCGCTTCCCTTCCTTGCCCTGGCCGGCGTCGACGATGATCTCGTCGGCCGTCACGCGCGTCACCACGCCCGCGCGGCGGGCGATCACCACCGCGCCCGAGTCGTGCGCCACCTTCTCCTCGAGCCCCGTGCCCACCACCGGCGTCTGCGGGTTGAGGAGCGGCACCGCCTGGCGCTGCATGTTGCTGCCCATCAGCGCGCGGTTGGCGTCGTCATGCTCGAGGAACGGAATGAGCGCCGCGGCGATGGACACCACCTGCTCCGGCGCCACATCCATGAAGTCGATGCGCGACGGCGGCACCAGCGGCACGTCCGACTGCTGGCGGCAGAGCACCAGTTCGTCCACGAACGTCCCGTCGGTGTTGAGCTTCGCGTTCGCCTGCGCGATGATCGCGTCCTCCTCGCGGTTGGCGTCGAGCCACTCCACGTCGCCCGTCACCTTGCCGTTGCGCACCACGAGGTACGGCGTCTCCACGAAGCCGAGGTCGTTCACGCGCGCGAAGCACGCGAGCGACGTGATGAGGCCGATGTTCGGGCCTTCCGGCGTCTCGATGGGGCACATGCGGCCGTACTGCGAGTAGTGCACGTCGCGCACCTCGAAGCCGGCGCGCTCGCGCGTCAGGCCGCCCGGTCCGAGCGCCGACAGGCGGCGCTTGTGCGTCAGCTCGGCCAGCGGGTTCGTCTGGTCCATGAACTGCGACAGCTGCGACGACCCGAAGAAGGCCTGGATGACGGCCGACACCGTGCGCGCGTTGACGAGGTCGTCGAGCGCGATCTTCTCGGTGTCCTGGTTGATGCTCATGCGCTCCTTGACCAGGCGCGCCATGCGCGACAGGCCGACGGAGAACTGGTTGGCGATCAGCTCGCCCACCGAGCGGATGCGGCGGTTGCCCAGGTGGTCGATGTCGTCCGTGTGGCCGCGCCCCTCGTGGAGCTCCACGAGGTAGCGGAGGATCGCGACGAAATCGTCGACCGTGAGCACGGTCGTGTCGGGCGACGTCGGCAGGCCGAGGCGCTGGTTGATCTTGTAGCGCCCCACGCGGCCGAGGTCATAGCGCTTGGGCGAGAAGAAGAGCCGCTCGAGCGCCTGCTTCGCCGTCTCCTTGTTGGGCGCGTCGCCCGGGCGGAGGAGCGAGTAGATCTGCTTGAGCGCCTCGTCCTCGGCGCGCGTCGGGTCCTTGAGCAGCGTGTTCTTGATCAGCTGGCTCTCGACGCGCAGCGACGGCGAGAAGACGTGCACGCGGTGCAGCTCGGCCTTGCGGAGGCGCTTGCACAGCATCTCCCGCAGCGCCTGCCCCGCCTCGGCGATGACCTCGCCCGTGTTCGGGTCGATCACGTCGAGCGCGATGACGCGCGGCGTCGACCGCTCGCCGCGCTCGATGGCGTCGAGCTCGTCGCGCAGGTCCACCGACATGTACGAGGCGAAGACCTTCACCTTGTCGATCTTCTGCCGGCGGAGGCGGTTGAACACCTCCTCGGTGAGCTCGTCGCCCACCTTGACCAGCAGCAGGTTCTCGTCGCGCTCGCGCTGCGCGCGCGCCTTCTTGGTCTTCGGCTTCGGCGCATCCTCGGCCGCCGCCTCGCCCGCGAGCTCGATGTCCTCGGCGACGATGGCGCCGATGACCTCGCGGTTCTCCGCGCGGCCCTCGCGCTTCTTCGTCAGGTCGAGCTCACGCACCGCGAAGAAGAGCCGCAGGATGTCGGCGTTGGTCCCGTAGCCGAAGGCGCGCAGGAGCGCCGTGGCCGGGAACTTCTTCTTCTTGTCGATGTGGACGTAGATGATGTCGTGGATGTCGACGGTGAACTCCACCCACGAGCCGCGGAACGGGATGATCCGGGAGCTGATCAGCCGCTGGCCGTTGGGATGGGTGCTCTCCTCGAACACCACGCCCGGCGACCGGTGCAGCTGCGACACGATGACGCGCTCGGCCCCGTTGATCACGAAGGTGCCGAGGTTCGTCAGCAGCGGCAGTTCGCCGAGGTAGACTTCCTTGCGGATCTCGTTCTTGAGGCGCTTGCCGTTGCCGGCGTCCTCGAAGACCCGCAGGGAGAGCGTCGCCTTGAGCGGCGCCGAGTAGGTCATGTCGCGCTCGATGCACTCCTCGACGGAGTACTTCGGCTCCCCGAGCGTGTACTTCTCGAATTCGAGCGAGAAGTTCTGGTGCACGTCCTCGATCGGGAACAGGTCCCGGAAGACGCGCTCGAGGCCGACATCCTCGACGTGTTTGGCGGCGGCATCCAGCTGGAGCAGTGACTCGAAGGCGCGCACCTGGATATCGAGAAGGTGCGGCATCTCCATCCGCTCATCGAGCTTCGCGAACGAAATCTGCTTGATCATTGCGGTTCCGGGAGTTCCGGTGGACAGGCGAAAACCGCCCGGGCCTCGCCGCCCGGCGGAGGGCCGGACGGCGGGTCAGGGCGTGCAACGCGTCAGTTGTACGGCAGGACGATGCGTGCGATCACGGGGGTCTTTGGGGCTGAGGGTGTGAGTCCGGCGGCGCGGAGATTCCGCACCGCCGGCAACCCCCGGCCTTACTTGACCTCGACGCCCGCGCCTTCGGCCTCGAGCTTGGCCTTCAGCTGCGCCGCCTCGTCCTTCGAGACGCCAGCCTTCACGGTCTGCGGCGCGCCATCGACCAGGTCCTTGGCTTCCTTCAGCCCGAGCCCGGTGATCTCGCGCACGACCTTGATGACCTGAATCTTCTTCGCGCCGGCTTCCTTGAGCGTCACCGTGAACTCGGTCTGCTCTTCCACCGCGGCCGCGGCTGCGCCGCCGCCCGCCGGGGCGCCCGCCGCGACGGCGGCGATGGTGACGTTGAACTTCGTCTTGAATGCATCGATGAGCTCGACCAGCTCGATGACCGACTTGTTGCCGATCGCCTCGAGGATTTCGTCGTTGCTCAGGGTCGTGGTAGCCATGGTTTCATTCTCCGTGTTTTCCCAGGAGTCCTGGGGCGTTGTGGATCAGGCGGACGCCTGGGGAATCAGTTGCTGCTGCCTTCGAGCTGGGTCTTCCGCGCGTCGAGCACGAGCGCGAACGACATCAGGACGCTGTTGAGGTATCCGGCGAACATGCTCAGGGCCTCGTCGCGGGTCGGCATCGTGGCGAGCTTGCTCACCATCGCCTGGTCGACCACCGCGCCTTCGTACACCCCGCCCTTGACCGCCGGGCGCTGGTCGTTGGCCTTGGCGAACTCGGCCAGGACCTTGGCGGCGGCGATGGCGTCCTTCGCCACCACGACGCCGGTCGGTCCCTTGATCGGCTGCCCCACCAGTCCGCACTCGTTCACCGCGCGGATGGCCAGCGAGTTCTTGATGACCACGTACTCCACGCCCGCCTTGCGGAGGCGGCGACGGAGGTCCGTCATCCGCTTCACGTTCAGCCCCGTGAAGTCCGTGTAGTACAGCGCATTCGCGCCCTTGATCTTGGCGCTGAGCTCGGCGACGAGCTTTTCCTTTTCTGTGCGTTTCATGGCTCGTTACCGGTAGGGGGTGGTGTCGACCTTCACCCCGGGGCCCATCGTCGACGAGACCGACAGGTTCCGCACGTACACGCCCTTCGCCGCCGCCGGCTTGGACCGGACGATCTGGTCCATGAAGGCGCCGAAGTTCGTCTCGAGGGCGTCGAGCCCGAACGAGACCTTGCCGATCTTGGCGTGCACATTGCCGCCCTTGTCGACGCGGAACTCGATCTTGCCCGCCTTGGTTTCCTTCACGGCCTGGCCGATGTTCATCGTCACGGTGCCCGCCTTCGGGTTCGGCATCAGGCCACGGGGGCCGAGCACGCGACCCAGCTGGCCGACCTGGCCCATCTGGTCCGGGGTGGCGATCATGACGTCGAAATCGGTCCAGCCTTCCTTGATCTTCGCGATGTACTCGGTGCCGACAAAATCGGCGCCGGCCGCCTCGGCTTCCTTCGCCTTGTCGCCGACGGCGATCACCAGCACGCGCACGGTCGCGCCCGTCCCCGCGGGGAGGACGACGGTGCCGCGCACCACCTGGTCGGCATGCCGCGGATCGACGCCGAGGCGCACCACCACCTCCACCGTCTCGTCGAACTTCGCGTACGCGCCGGTCTTCACCAGCTCGAGCGCCTGCTTGGCCGCGTACGCCTTGTCGACGGCGCGCTTGGTGGCGGCGGCGCGGTATTTCTTGCCATGCGTGTTGTTCGCCATCAGTCCTTGACCTCCACGCCCATCGAGCGCGCGGCGCCGGCCACCATGGCCATCGCCGACTCGATCGAGTCGCAGTTGAGGTCCGGCATCTTGAGCTCGGCGATCTTCTTGATCTGCGCCTTGCTGATGGCTCCGACCTTGTTGCGGTTGGGCTGACCCGACCCCTTGTCCAGGCCCAGCTCCTTCTTGATGAGGACGGCCGCGGGCGGCGTCTTCAGGATGAAGGTGAAGGACTTGTCGGCATAAATCGTGATCTCAACCGGGAGGATCGTATCCTGGCCCTGCGTTCGAGCGTTGAACTCTTTGCAGAATCCCATGATGTTGATCCCCTGCGGGCCGAGCGCGGTGCCGACCGGCGGGGCCGGATTCGCCTTGCCTGCAGGAATCTGCAGTTTGACGAAACCGACGACCTTTTTTGCCATGGTGCTCCTCTGACGTTCGGGCGGGGCGCCAATCGCCCCGCCGACTCCCACGGTGTGATTTGCGAGGTCGTGGTGGGCCTCGGTGCGTGAGTGCGGCAGCCGTCACACGCGGCATTCAGAGACGTCGGATGGCAGACGTCAGATGGCAGGTATCTGCCATCCGCCTTCTGCCATCAGCCATCCCTTCGGCGGCATCGCGGTCGGAGCGATTGAGGCATCGCTCCGCCGAGGGCGCTCCGCCTAGTGCGCCCGCAACTGCAGGTAATCCAGCTCCACGGACGTCGGCCGCCCGAACAGCGACACCGACACCCGCACCTTGCCCTTGTCGGGCATCACTTCCTCGACGACCCCGTTGAAATCCGTGAACGGACCATCGGTAATCGCCACCGCCTGCCCGACGAGGAACGGGATCTCCTCCTTCGGCGGCGCTTCCTCCGCCTCGTCGGCGATGCCGAGGAGGCGGCGCACTTCATCGTCCCGCAGCGGCTGCGGGTCGCGGTCCTTGCCGACGAACTTGATGACCCCCTGGATGCTGCCGATGGTGTGGAGCGTGTCCTCGCTCGTCTCCATCTCGACCAGCACGTACCCGGGATACACCTTGCGCTCGACCGTGACCTTCTTGCCGTTCTTGATCTCGACGACTTCCTGCACCGGCACGAGCGCCTGCCGGATGGCACGCGCCTCGGCGGCCGCCGGATCCGCGTCAATCTTCCGCTGGATCAGCGACCGCACCTTGTTCTCATGCCCAGAGGTCGTCTGGATCGCGTAAAACCGATGCACGCAGGCTCCTAGAACGCCGTGGGAAGCTTCACCAGCAGCTGCTGGAGCACCACATCCATCAGCGCGATGACGCCGCCGATGAAGAGCGAAAGCAGCACGACGCCCACGGAGAGCTGGCGCACCTGCGGCACGTCCGGCCAGGTGACCCGCTTCATCTCGGCCATCACGTCATGGTAGAACGCAATGGTCTTCTGCACGGGGCCCTGCTGCGGCACCACCTCGACGGCCATGGTTACTTCGTCTCCTTGTGCACCACGTGCTTGTTGCAGCGCGGGCAGTACTTCTTCCACTCGACGCGCTCCGGATGCAGGCGCTTGTTCTTGGTGGTGAAGTAGTTGCGATTCTTACAATCGTTGCACGCGAGGATGATCTTGTCGCGGGGCATTTCAGGTACCTGTTGGGTGCTGCTGGTATTGGCGGTTCACGGTTGACCGCCCCCGTGGCACTCCGTGCCATGCATTGAACGTTCCCTGCGTCCTGCCTCCTTCCAGAGCTGGCGATCGGGATTGAACCGATGACCTCACCCTTACCAAGGGTGTGCTCTACCGACTGAGCTACGCCAGCAACTCTGTTGCCTCTCTGCTCCAGAGCGGGAGACGGGGCTCGAACCCGCGACATCAAGCTTGGAAGGCTTGCGCTCTACCAGCTGAGCTACTCCCGCGAGTCTCCACCTGCTCGCTCGTCCTGCGTCGTGCTATTCCCGCTCGCGGCGTTGCCTCGTCGCCTTCGCCGCACCGCCAGTCACCGAGTGGTGGGGGAAGGATTCGAACCTTCGAAGGCATACGCCGGCAGATTTACAGTCTGCTCCCGTTGGCCACTTGGGTACCCCACCTTTGTCCTACCTCCAGCCCCCTCCTCGTTCCCAACCCAACAGAGCTGACGGCGAGAGTCGAACTCGCAACCGCTTGATTACAAATCAAGTGCTCTGCCAGTTGAGCTACGTCAGCGACTGGCCGTTTTTTGCGAGACTTGTAGAATACCCGGCCAACAGGCAAGTGTCAAGCCGTTGCAATTGTTGGCTTTACGGCGACTTGCGTCAGGCCTAGCGCACCTTCTTCCAGCGCGCGCCTTGTGGGGTGTCTTCGACGACTATCCCCTTCTCTTCCAAGGACTTGCGAATCGAGTCCGCCGCCGCAAAATCCCGCCGGCCCCGCGCCGCCTTCCGTGCCTCGATCTGCTGCGCCACCCACGCCTCCAGCGCCGCATCCACCCCTTCGCGGTCCGGGACGATGTCCAGCACGGCGTTGGCGCGCGCAAAGGCCTCGCGCGCGGCAAGCAGTCCCGCGGCGTCGCTCCCGCGCTTGTCGAGCTCGGCGTTGGCGTGATTGATGAAGACGAACAGCGCCGCCTGCGCGCGCGGCGCGTTGAGGTCGTCGCGCAGCGCCTCGTTGAACTCGGCCCGGAACGTCTCGGCCACTTCGGCCAGTTTCGCCGTCCCGCCGGTCGCCGACGCCAGGCGCTCCGCGAAGTCGCCCACGCGGCGCACCGCTTCCATGCTCGCCTCGAGCGCCGCCCCCGACAGGTTGAGCTGCTTGCGGTAATGCGTGGAGAACATCAGGTGCCGCACCGCGGCGGCGCTCACCTGCTGCGCGCGCAGGTCCTGCACCGTCGCCACGTTCCCCACGCGCTTGGCCATCTTGCTGCCGTCGGTGAGCAGGAACTCGCCGTGGCACCAGAAGCGGGCGAACGGCTTGCCGGTCGCCGCCTCGCTCTGCGCGATCTCGTCTTCGTGATGCGGGAACTGCAGGTCGATGCCGCCGGTGTGAATGTCGATCGTCTCGCCCAGCAGGCTCATCGCCATGGCCGAGCACTCCAGGTGCCACCCCGGGCGCCCGCGTCCCCACGGCGAATCCCACGCGGCGCCGCACGCTTCGTCGTCCGGCGTCGCCGCCTTCCAGAGCGCGAAGTCCTGCGCGTTCTCCTTGGCGTAGTCGTCCTGCGCCACGCGCGCCCCGGTCTTGAGCTCCCGCGTGTCGAGGCGTGACAGGCGGCCGTAGCCGGGGAACTTGTCGATCGCAAAGTAGACCGACTTGTCCTCGGCCTGGTACGCAATCCCCTTCTGCTCGAGCCGGCGCACGAGATCGACCATCTCGACGATGAAGTCGGTGGCGCGCGGGTAGTGTTCCGCGGCCTCGATGCGCAGGTAGTCGCGATCGGCGTTGAAGAGCGCGATCACCGGCTCCGTCACCTCGCGCACCGTCTTCTTCTGCTCGGTGGCGCGCTTGATGATCTTGTCGTCCACGTCCGTGAGGTTCATGACCTGCCGCACCTTGAAGCCGCTGTGCTTGAGCGCGCGGCGCAGCAGGTCGGCCATCAGGAAGGTGCGGAAGTTCCCGAGGTGCGCGGGATTGTAGACCGTCGGGCCGCACGCATACATGCGCACGGTCTCTCCATCGGCCGGCACAAACGGCTCGACGGCGCGCGACATCGAATTGTAGAGGCGGAACTCGGGCATGCCCCAAAGCTAGCCGGAGGCCTAGGGTACCGTCCACCGTCCCGGCGGCTCCGTGACGACGCGCGAGCGCAGCACCCGGATCCCTTCGGCACGGCAGAGGGCCAGCACCTCCTCCGCCGATCGGTCGGCGAGCGGGACGCGCACCGCGCCGTCCCGGCGGCACGACGCCGCGACGTGGCGCCGCAGCCGGGCGGCGGCCACGCGCGGGGCGCCGACGGCAAGCTCGAGCGCGTCGCGCGGCGCCGCCGCGCGCGGATCGACCCAGGCGACCACGCGCCCGGCGCGCAGGAGCGCCGCGCGATGCACGATGCCCGTGAGCACGCCGAGGTCGGCCGCTCCGACGAGCACGGCGAGACCGCTCGCCGCCGCCACCTGCAGCGCGTGCCGCATCTCCCGCCGGGCGGCGGGGTCGAGCCCGTCGAGGATCCCGTCGAGCGCGAGCATCGCCGGCGACGCCTGCAGCGCGGCCGCGAGGGCGACGATGCGCCGCTCGACGGGCGTGAGCGTCCCGACGCGCGCCGCCAGCCGATGCGCCAGCCCGAATCGCGCCAGCCACAGCTCCTCGACCGCCACCCGGCTGGCCCCGTGCAGTTCGCGCTGCACCGCGGCGAAGCGCAGCGACTCGCGCACGGTCAGGAACTCGTGCAGCAGTGCGTGGGAGGGGACGAATGCGGCGAAGTGCGACGGACACTCGGCCGCGTCGCGCCATCGCACCGCGCCGCCGTCGGCGCGCAGCATCCCGGCGACGATGCGCAGCAGCGTGCTCTTGCCGGCGCCCGGCGGTCCGGCCACGCCGACGATCTCGCCCTCATGCACGTCGCCGCACACGCCGTCCAGCGCGAGCGTGCCGCCGCGCTGTCCGCCGAACGCCGCGGCGTAGGTCTTGCGGAGATTGGTGAACGTCACGACGGCAGCTGACACGGGCGCACTCCGACGGAGATGCGCCGAGTGTGGCGGTGAGGCACGCCGCGCGCGTCACCATTCGTCTGCGCGGGGGCGCGAAAGTGCGCGGGTGGCGGCGCACGCGCCCCGCCTCCGCCGGCACCGCCGCCGAACCGTCAGGCGGCTTCGGCGGGTGCCTCGCTGCCGTACGACCGTTCGACCAGCAGCTTGCGCACCACGACCAGCAGCACGGCAAGCCCCGGCACCGCGACCAGCAGGCCGAGCGGGCCGAGCAGCTTGCCACAGATGAGCACGCTCATGATGGTGAGCACGGGCGGCAGGTTCGCGTGCTTCTGCATGAGGAGCGGGTTGACGAGGTTGTTCTCTACGGCGTGGATGACGAAGCCGAAGACCACCACGAGCAGCGCGCGCACCCAGTCGCCCTCGGCCAGCACGAAGAGCGCGGGGAGCAGGGACGACACCAGGGTCCCGAAGAACGGAACGAGCGCCACGACGCCGGTGAAGAGGCCGAAGGTCAGCCAGTACGGGACGCCGAGGATCCACAACCCGAGGGCGGTGAGCGCGCCAAGCACGAACATCGCGAGCAGCTGGGCGAAGGTCCACGCGCGCAGCGCCGTGGTCACGCCGGTGATCACGTCGCGCGCCGCCTCGCGATGGCGCGGCGGGATGAGCGTGATGAACAGGTCGCGATAGATGTCGGGGCGCAGCGCCAGGTACAGCGCCATCACGAGGACGCCGACCAGGTTGATGAAGCCGTGCAGCACGCTGAAGACGCGCGGCACGACGTCGCCGACGAAGCCGTTGATCTCCTCGATCGCGAGCTGCACCAGCTTGTGCTCGCCCGGGCGCACGAGATCGCTTCCGCCGGGGATGCGGCCGATCAGCGCCTCCAGCTGCGCTTCCCACGCGGGGATGTAGCGCGGCAGCACGGAGAACAGGTCGCGGGTCTGCGCCACCACCGGCCCCACGAGCAGCGACCCGATGCCGAGGACGGCGATGATGGTGCCGGCGATGGCGAGGGCGAAGGCGGCGCCTCGCGGCAGGCGCGTCCGCGCCATCAGGAAGTCGGTGGTCGCGCCCAGATAGACCGCCATCAGGATGGCGATGAACAGCAGCAGAAGCAGGTCGGCGACGCGCCCCGCCAGCCAGACGAGGAGCGCCGCCGCCGCCACACCGGCGAGCGCCGGGCCAAAGCGGCGCGGCGCCACGGTGTCGTTCAACTACTGCTTCTCCTCACGCGCGTCCTCGATCTCGGCGTGCGCGATCTCCTCGCCCGCCCCGATCTGCCGCGGCGGCGCGGATCCGCCCGCGCCGAGCAGCCCCATCTTCTGCTTCAGCGCGAGGAGCTGCGCGTCGGCCGAGGCCGCGCCGGCCACCTTCTCGAGCTGCTTGAAGTCGTGCTGCAGCCGGTCGCCGGTGAACTCCTCCTCGATCTCGGTGCTCGCCTTCAGCATCCGCTCGTTCTGGTCGATGCGCTCTTCCATGCGGGCGAAGGCCTCGAACGCCGACTTCTCCGACATCGACGACATGGTCTCGTTGATGCGGGCCTGCGCCTGCGCGCGCCGCTGGCGGGCGAGCAGGAGGTTCTTCTTGCGCTTGGCTTCCTCGATCTTGTCGTTGAGGTCGCGGAGCGAGTTCTTGAGCTTCTCGGTCTCGGCCTGGTGCGACTGCCAGGTGCTCTCGAGCTGCTGGCCGTGCGCGAAGTGCTCGCCCTGCCGCACCAGCGCCTGCTTGGCCAGGTCGTCGCGCCCTTCCTTGACGGCGAGCATCGCCTTCTGCTCCCAGTCCTGCGCCGCCTTGTATTCCTGCTCCGCCTGGTCCTTGAGGCGCTTCTCGTCCGCGATCGCGGCCGCCACCTGCTGCTTGGCCTTCTGCAGCTGCGAACGCATGTCGACGACGATCTGGTCGAGCATCTTCTCCGGATTCTCGGCGCGCGAGATCAGGTCGTTGATGTTCGACTTGAGCAGCGTGGTGAAACGGTCCCAGATACCCATTGTCACTTTGCCTCGCTGATCGTCGCCAGCTCGCGGAGATGCGAAGGCAGGGCGAGCGTGATGCTTTCGTAGGCGGCCAGGAATTCGGTGAAGTCGAGGTGGTCGAGTTCGAGCGCCTCGGTCAGCACGATGGAGCCGTTGTCGATGCCGTACGACCCGTGCAGGAGGTCGGTGGCATTGAATTCGAGCAGGCGCCGGTTGAGCCGCGCCGCCGTGGCGTCATCGGCCGGATAGTCCATCACCTTGACCCGCAGCACGACCACGGGCGGCGAGTGGTGGACGACGACGTTCAGCTCGAACTCGCCCCCGGGGTTGACGGCCCAGAGCCCGGGTTCGATCTCCCGGTACGTCGCGCCTTCATTGGACAGGCGGTCGAGAAATTTCTCGATGTCTTCGCGGTTGACCATGATCGTTCCTGCGTGAGCGTGTGGGGATCCTACGCCCGCCTAACTGGTGAAAGTTTCACACTGACACGGAGGAGCGCCAGTGAACGGCCCGGAACGAGGAGGTGGTAGAGGCTAGGCGAGGGGGGACGAGACGCGGAACGAGAACGGAGATGAATTGTGCGCCCTTAGACTTCCCTCCTCGTTCCGACTCCCGTCCCTCCTTGCTGGGCCTCTACCTCCTCCCCGTTTCCGTCACCCCTTCTTCAATTGATAGAGCCGCTCGCGCGCCAACCGCCGTCCCGTGGGCGTCGCCGCGAGCCCTCCGCCCGCCGTTTCGCGGTATCGGACATCCATCTCCCGGCCGATCTGCCCCATCGTGTCGATGACCTCGTCGGCGGGAATCGCAAACTCGATGCCGGCAAGCGCCATCTCGATGGCCGCGAGAGCGATGGCGCTCCCAGTGGCATTGCGGAAGACGCACGGCAGCTCGACGAGCCCGCCCAGCGGATCGCAGACGAGGCCGAGCGTTCCCTGCTGCGCCAGCGCGACGGCGTGGCCGCACTGGGCCGGCGTGCCGCCGAGCATCTCCACCGCCGCGCCCGCCGCCATGCCGGCGGCGGCGCCGGTCTCGGCCTGGCAGCCGCCCTCGGCGCCGCTCAGCGACGCGCGCTCGGCGATGACCGCACCAATGAGGCCGGCGGTGGCGAGCGCATCGATCAGCGCGTCGTCGCCGAGGCCGCGCGCGTCGGCCAACCCGGTGAGCACCGCGGGGAGGACGCCGGCGCCGCCCGCCGTCGGCGCGGCGACGATGACACCCATGGCGGCATTGACCTCCTGCACCGCGAGCGCGCGCATGAGCACGTCGCGAAAGGGCGTGCCGCTCAGCGGCCCCGCCGGACCTTCGCGCAGCTTGGCGGCGTCGCCGCCGACCAGCCCGGACGCGCTGCGCAGGTCGCCCGCCGCGCCGCGGCCGACCGCCTCGCGCATCACGGCGAGCGCGCGGCCGAGCGCCGCGCGAATCTCCGGCACCGGACGGCCGTGATCGAGCGACTCGGCGTCGAGCGCGACGTCGCTCAGGCGGAGGCCGCGCGACTCGGCGTCGTGAATGGCGGAGGCGAGGGAGGTATACATGCGGGATCGGAACGAGGAGGAGGTAGAGACCTGGCGAGGGGGGACGAGTGCAGGAACGAGAACCGGGGTCTACACCGTCACCCGGTCCAGCCGGAACGCCCAGCGCACCCATGGCAGGGCGCGGATGGCGTCGCGCACCGCATCGGATGGCGGCTCATCCACTTCAATCACCATGAAGGCATCGCCGCCGCGACGGCGACGCGAGACGCGCAGCGTGGCGATGTTGACGCCGGTGTCGGCAAGCAGCGTGGTGATGCGCGCGATGGAGCCGCGCGTATCCTCCGCCACGAGCACGATGGTGTGATGATCGGCGTGCACTTCCACCGGATATCCGTCGATGTCGTTGACGAGGATGCGTCCCGCGCCGAGCGACGATCCCACCATCACCGACGTGCGGTCGCCGCGCTCGACGGTGATGCGCACCGAGTTGGGGTGCACCTCGTTTTCCTCGCCCAGCTTGGTCTTCGCGAAGGTGTAGTCGAGTCCCTCGCCGGCAGCGATGTCGAGCGCCGTGCGCAGCCGGTCATCATCGGGACGGAACCCCAGGAGGCCGCCGACGATCGCCTTGTCGGTGCCATGTCCCTCACCGGTGCGCGCGAAGGAGCCGTGCAGCTCGATGTGCGCCTTCTGCGGCGTGCCTCCGACGAGGTTGCGCGCGAGCAGCCCCAGCCGGCACGCGCCGGCCGTGTGGCTGCTGCTGGGGCCCACCATGACGGGGCCGATGATATCAAGAATCGAGACCACGATTGAGGATCTGGAATCCGGAATGGGATTGAGGATCACGAATGCGGATTGTGATTGGCGACGGACAGCCATCCGCCATCAGCCATCCGCCATCAGCCATCCGCCATCCGCCATCAGTCGTCTGCCATCAGCCGTCTGCCTTCAACAACTACCGCGTCCACTCAGCGCGCCTCCAGCATCCCCCGCAAGAACTGCCCCGTGTAGCTCGCCGCGACCGCGGCCACTTCCTCCGGCGCGCCGGCGGCCACGATGCGGCCGCCGCCGGCGCCGCCGTCGGGACCGAGGTCCACGATCCAGTCGGCCGTCTTGATCACATCGAGGTTGTGCTCGATCACCAGCACGGTGTTGCCGCGGTCCACCAGCTTGTGCAGCACTTCGAGCAGCATGCGCACGTCCTCGAAGTGCAGGCCGGTGGTGGGCTCGTCGAGGATATACAGCGTGCGGCCCGTGTCGCGCTTGCTGAGCTCGGTCGCGAGCTTCACGCGCTGCGCCTCGCCGCCGGAGAGCGTCGTCGCGCTCTGGCCAAGGTGAATGTAGTCGAGGCCGACGTCGTGGAGCGTCTGCAGCTTCTGCGCGATGCGCGGCTGGTTCTCGAACAGCGCCAGCGCGTCCTCGACCGTCAGGTCGAGCACTTCGCTGATGCTCAGGCCGCGGAACCGCACGTCGAGCGTCTCGCGGTTGTAGCGCTTCCCCTTGCACGTCTCGCACGTGACGTAGACGTCGGGGAGGAAATGCATCTCGATCTTCACCAGCCCGTCGCCCTGGCACGCCTCGCAGCGCCCGCCCTTCACGTTGAACGAGAAGCGCCCGGGGCCATAGCCGCGCATCTTCGCCTCGGGGAGCTCGGCGAAGAGGTCGCGGATGGGCGTGAAGAGCCCGGTGTACGTCGCGGGGTTCGACCGCGGCGTCCGCCCGATGGGGCTCTGGTCGATGTCGATGACCTTGTCGAGATGCTCGAGTCCGGTGATGCGGCGGTGCGCGCCCGGAATGACGCGCGCCCGGTAGAAGTGGCGCGACAGCGCCCGCTGCAGGATGTCGCTGATCAGCGTGCTCTTCCCCGACCCGGAGACGCCGGTGATGGCGGTGAAGCAGCCGAGCGGCACCTCGAGGTTGATCTCCTGGAGGTTGTGCTCGCGCGCGCCTTCGACGACGAGCGCGCGCCGCGGGTCGCGCGGGCGGCGCTGCGGCGGCACCGGAATGGACTTCTCGCCGCGCAGGTACGCCCCCGTCAGCGAGCCCGGCGTCGCAATCACTTCCTCGACCGTCCCCTGCGCCACGACCTCGCCGCCGTGCTTCCCCGCCCCCGGCCCGAGGTCGATGAGGTAGTCCGCCGAGCGAATGGTCTCCTCGTCGTGCTCGACGACGAGCACCGTGTTGCCGAGGTCGCGCAGCCGCTTGAGTGTCGCGAGCAGCCGCGCGTTGTCGCGCTGGTGCAGCCCGATGCTCGGCTCGTCGAGAATGTAGAGCACGCCCACCAGCTTGCTGCCGATCTGCGTGGCGAGGCGGATCCGCTGGGCCTCGCCGCCCGAGAGCGATTCGGCGGAGCGGTTCAGCGTGAGGTACTCGAGCCCCACATCCACGAGGAAGCGCAGGCGCTCGGAGACTTCCTTGACGATCGGACCGGCGATCTCCGGATCGAGGCCGGGACGGCCGCTGGCCCGGAGCGGCACCTTTTCAATGAAGGCGAGCGCGTCGGCGACGGAGAGCTCGACGAAGTCGCCGAGGTTCATCGCATTGATCGTGACGGCCAGCGACTCGGGCTTGAGGCGCGAGCCGCAGCACTCGGGACACTCGGCGACGAGCATGTACTCCTCGAGCTCGGTGCGCACGTTGTCGCTGGTCGTCTCCGACCAGCGGCGCTGCACCGTCGCCAGGATCCCTTCCCACTTGGCGTCCCCGGTCTTCGCGGGAATGCCGTGCAGCAGGGCGTCCTGCACCTTCTTCGGCAGGTTCCCCCACGGCGTGTTCAGCTCGAACTTCAGCTGCTTGGCGAGCCCGGGGAGGATGACGCGCCGCAGGTAGCCGTCGGGCTCGCCCCACGGGAGCACCACGCCCTCGAGCAGCGAGATGCTCGGGTCACCGAGCACGAGTTCGGCGCTGGCGAGCCGGCGCACGCCGAGGCCGCTGCAGGCCGGACAGGCGCCGAAGGGCGAGTTGAACGAGAAGTGGCGCGGCTCGAGTTCGGGAAGCGAGAGCCCGCAATCCGGGCACCCGTATCGTTCCGAGAAAAGATGTGACGACTGCTTGGACCCTTCGTGGCGGCGGACCTCGACGAGTCCCTCGGCGAGGCGGAGGGCCGTCTCCACCGAGTCGGCGAGGCGTCCGCGGTCGCTCACGCGCACCGTGAGCCGGTCCACCACGACGGCGATGTCGTGGTTCTGACGACGGTTCAGCGCCGGTGGCGAGGCGAGCTCCACCAATTCGCCGTCGACGATGGCGCGCACGAAGCCCTGCTTGCGGGCGTTCTCGAACAGCTCGCGGAACTCGCCCTTGCGGCCGCGCACGAGCGGCGCGAGGACTTCGATGCGCGTGCCGTCCGGCCACGTCAGGAGGACGTCGGCAATCTGCCCCGCGCTCTGGCGCTCGACGGGGCGATGGCAGTTGGGGCAGTGCGGTGTGCCCGCGCGGGCGTAGAGCAGGCGCAGGTAATCGTAGATCTCGGTCACCGTGCCGACGGTCGATCGCGGGTTGTGCCCGGCGGTCTTCTGCTCGATGGAGATGGCCGGTGACAACCCCTCGATGGCGTCGACATCGGGCTTCTCCATCAGCCCGAGGAATTGCCGCGCGTAGGCGGACAGCGACTCCACATAGCGCCGCTGGCCCTCGGCAAAAATCGTGTCGAAGGCCAACGACGACTTGCCCGAGCCCGACAACCCCGTCACCACCGTGAGGCGGTTCCTCGGGATCGTGACGTCGATCTCCTTGAGGTTGTGTTCGCGGGCGCCGCGGACGATCAGGGCTTCTTCTGCCATAGCTTTGTAAGATGGCGCAGGGGACCAAAAGATGGGAGCCGGACCTGTTACCCCGCCGTAGGGGTCGGTTCGCATCTTTATGGTTGTGGCCAGTTGGCCGACCCCGTCACCCGCGGGCTAGATTGTAACGATCTCCCCGACTCCCCCCGCCACTCGTGAATAGCCGCGACCCGCGCCCGACACCCGCGCTGCCCAGTTTCGACCCCGCCCAGCTCTCGTTCGGCGACGTCGAGGCGGTGCCGCAGCTGCGCGTGGACCGGCAGGGGGAAGGCACGGGCGGAGCGAATGAGTCGGCGATGGCGTTTCGCGAGCCCCCGGTCTGCGGCGAGTCGTCGTACGACGATGTCGTGGATGCCGGGCTCAGCTGGTCCGTGCGCATCGTACAGGAGGCGGAATCGGCGCCGGCCGCACCGCGCCCGCGTCCGGCGCCGAAACCGGCGGTCGCCGACCACCGGCCGGGCGATCTGACGCGGCCTGCCGCCGCGCGCCCCGCCGGTTCGATGCGCACCACGGGAAACCACACGACGCCAGACTCTCCAGCGGCCGCGAAGCGCCCCGCGCCAGTCGCCATACCCTCCGCGGCGCTCGATCCGCTCAAGCGATCCACCGAGATGTCGCCGCGCGACGCCGAAGCGGCCATCGCGTACTCTTTTGCGCTCGAGAAGCACGGCAATGCGTCGGCCGCGCTCGAGGCGCTCGACCAGTGTCTTGCGGCGGGGGGCGACGAGCTGCGGCTCATCTGCGCCCGGGCGTTTCTGCTGGGCAGCCGGCTCAAGTACGATCTCGCGGAGGCCGAGCTGAAGCGGGCGGCCAAGCTGCGCATCGACGATCCCGAGGTGCAGCTGCAGGTGGGGATCCTCGCCTGCCGCCGCGCGCGGTGGCGCGATGCGGTGGAGCCGTTGCAGAAGGCGGCGGCCCAGCGCACTGACGATGCGCTGGCGCACTTCTACCTGGGCGAGGCGCTGAACCACGTCGATCAGCTGACGCCCGCGCTGCGTGCGTATGAGCATGCGACGCAATTGGACCCGGCCAACTGGCGCGCCTTCAAGGGCGTGGGGATCGTCCTCGACCGACTGGGGCGTCCCGCGGACGCGGCGGTCGCCTATCGCCACATGCGCGAGGCGCAGGGACGGTAGTGCGCATCGGATCATCAGCGGTGGTGACGCCACGCGCTCGCACCGGGCGCGGTAGGGTGCGGGTCGCCACGGCGGTCATCGTGCTCGCCGCCTGGACGGGCGGCCTTGCCCTGCTCGTGCGCCGTGAGTTCTTCCAGGGTCGGGCGGAACGTCTCGCCGAGGCGGCGATGCGCCTCAGTCCGGGCGCCACGTTCTACACCGTCGAACAGAACGGCGTGCGCATCGGCTTCGCGTCCACGACCATCGACACCGTCGCGAACGGGATCGAGGTCACCGACTATTTCGTGGCCGACCTGCCGCTGGCCGGCCGCGTGCATCGCGCCTCTGCGCGATCGGTGGTGCTGCTCTCCCGCGCGCTGGCGCTGCGCACCTTCGACGTGCAGGCCGAGGCGGCGGAGACGCCGATTCGCGTCGTGGGACGCACCGAGGGAGACAGCCTGGTGGTCTTCGCGATGGATGTCCCCGGACAGCCGGCCGACACGCAGCGGATCGCGGTGCGCGGTCCGGTGCTGGTGCCGACGCTCGCCCCGCTCGCGATGGCGCTCGGCGAGACGCCGAAGACGGGCAAGACGTACCGCCTGCCGACGTTCGACCCGCAGCAGATGCAGTCACGCGACGTGGCGCTCACCGTGCAGGCCGAGAGCCTGTTTGTGGTGGACGACTCGGCGCGGTTCGACGCCGCGGCGAAAGTCTGGACGAGCGCGCTGCGCGACACCGTGCGCGCCTGGCACGTGACGGGCGAAGGCGGCGGCTTCGACGGCTGGGTGGACACGCAGGGCCGTGTCGTCGTGGCCCGTCAGGCCGCGGGGATCGTGCTGCGACGCACCGCGTATGAACTCGCCTTCGAGAACTGGCGCATCGCCCGCGATGCCGCCGCCGCGGCCGGCGTCGGGCCGTCGCGCGACATCTTCGAGAGCACCGCCATTTCCGCGGGCGTGGCGCTCAACGCAACTGCCCTGCCGCGGCTGCGGGTGCGGCTCACCGGCGTTTCGCTGGCCGGCTACGCCCTCGACGGCGGACGCCAGCAGCTGCGCGGCGACACGCTGCTGGTCGAGCGGCGTGCGGCGCCGAGGACCTCATATTCGCTGACCACGCGTTCGCCGGAGTTCCTCGCACGCTTCAAGGCGGAACTGGCCGCCGAGCCGCTGCTGCAGGCCAATGACATCGCCATCGTGCAGAAGGCGATCGCGATCACCGGACTCGAGCGCGACGCCCACCGGGTGGCCGAGAAGCTGAACCGGTGGGTCCACGATTCGCTGAAGAAGGAAGTGACGTTCAGCGTGCCCAACGCGCTGCAGGTGCTGCGCGCCCGGCGCGGTGACTGCAATGAGCACACGCAGTTGTACGTGGCGCTGGCGCGCGCGGTCGGCATCCCGGCGCGCATCGCCACCGGACTCGCGTACGTGCGCGGCAAGTTCTACTACCATGCCTGGCCCGAAGTCTGGCTCGACGAATGGGTGCCCGTGGACCCGACGTTCGGCCAGTTCCCCGCCGATGCGGCGCACCTGCGCTTTGTCGTCGGCGGGCTTGGGCAGCAGGCGGAGTTGCTGCGACTGATCGGCAATCTGGAAATACGAATACTGGCGGGAAACGGGCGACCGTAGACGGGAGGTTCGACTCCCTGCTGTCGCCTGTCGCCGTGCACCGCCAACCCTGCGCCCTCTGTCTCCCGTCTTCCGTCTCCCGTCTCCCGTCTGCCCCATGATTCGCCTGACTGGCCTGACCAAACACTACGGCTCGTTCGTCGCGGTCGACGGACTGGATCTCGAGGTCCCGCAGGGCGAGCTGTTCGGCTTCCTCGGTCCCAACGGCGCCGGCAAGACGACGACGCTGCGCATGATCGCCGGCATCCTGAAGCCGACGGCGGGGCGCGTCCAGATTGGCGGTATCGATCTCGCGGTCGATCCCATCGCGGCAAAGGCGAAGCTCGGGTTCATTCCGGACCGGCCCTTCATCTACGAGAAGCTGACGGGCGGCGAGTTCCTGCGCTTCGTAGCGGGGCTCTACGACCAGCACGGCCCGCAGGTGGAGCATCGCGCGCGTGAACTGCTGGCATTGTTCGACCTCGAGGAGTGGCGCGACGAGCTGGTGGAGAGCTACAGCCACGGCATGCGGCAGAAGCTGATCATCGCCAGCGCCTTCGTGCACCGTCCCGAGGTGATCGTGGTGGACGAGCCGCACGTGGGGCTCGACCCCAAGGCGATCAAGATCCTGCGCGACCTGTTCCGCGAGTACGCGGCCCGCGGCCATACGATCATGATGAGCACGCACACGCTCGCCACGGCCGAATCGCTGTGCGACCGCATCGGCATCATCGTGAACGGCCGCATGCATGCGCTCGGCACCATGGAAGAGCTGCGCAACTCGGCGACGTACGGCGGGAGCGGGCTGGAAGAAGTCTTCCTGCGCCTCACTGGAGAAAACGCAGCGCGAAACCTCATGGACGTGCTGGATGCATAGACGAGTGATGGCAGATGGCGGGTGGCGGATGGCGGACGGGCGATGACCAACTACCCGCCGCAGTCGCCCGATGCGCCGCACGTGCCGCACGTGAGCGTCGCCAACCCCGACGCGCCGCTGCTGTGGATTCTGATGCCCAAGTGGCTCACGGCGCGCGCGCGCGCGATGGCCGGCGAGCGGGGCCGCGGCGCGCGCATCACCATCCTGGCCACGGTGGGCCTGCTCTTCTGGGGGTTCATCTTCGGCCTGCTCTACCGGCTGCTCAGCTACTTCAAGGGCGTCCCCGAAATCGGCGAACTGCTCGCGGGCAAGCTGCTGGGCTTGATGCTCGTGTCGTTCTTCTCGCTGCTGCTGCTCTCGAACGTCATCACGGCGCTGTCGTCGTTCTTCCTGGCGAAGGACCTCGACCTGCTCGTCTCCGCGCCGGTGGACTGGCTGCGGGTCTACGCGGCGAAGCTGTCGGAGACGACCATCTTCTCGAGCTGGATGGTCGTGCTGATGGCGATCCCGATGTTCACGGCGTACGGCATCGCCTATCAGGGCGGCTGGGGCTTCGGCCTCTTCGTCGCGTTCGGCCTCATTCCCTTTCTCGTCATTCCCTCGGTGCTGGGGAGCGCGACGACGCTGCTCCTCGTGAACATCTTCCCGGCGCGGCGCACGCGCGACATCCTGAGCGTCATCGCGGTGATGACGGCGGGCGGCATCGTGCTCCTGTTCCGCCTCGTGCGCCCCGAGAAGCTGGCGCGTCCCGAGGGATTCCGCTCGCTGGTGGACTTCATCGCGGTGCTGCGCGGCCCGACGTCGCCGCTGCTCCCGAGCGAGTGGTTCCAGAAGGCGGTGATGGGCTTCCTCGCCGACCGGCACGACTGGCTGTCGCTCTACATGCTCTGGTCCACGGCCGCCGCGCTCGTCGTGCTCGGCGCCCTGCTGCACCGCGCGCTCTACGCGGCGGGCTTCAGCAAGGCGCAGGAGAGCGCCGAGCGCTGGGCGCACGCCGGGCTGCTGCACCGCGCCGCGATGCGCGTGCTCCGGCCACTCGGCACGCTCAAGCGCGAGCTGGTGATGAAGGAAGTGCGGCTCTTCTTCCGCGACACCACGCAGTGGAGCCAGCTCATCCTGCTGGCCGTGCTCGTCGTGGTCTACGTGTTCAACATCAGGTACCTGCCGCTGCGCGGCGAGGGCATCACGTTCTTCCTCATCAACGTGGTGCCGTTCCTGAACCTCGTGCTGGCGGGCTTCGTGCTCGCGTCGATCGCGGCGCGTTTCATCTTCCCCGGCGTCTCGCTCGAGGGGCGCACGCTCTGGCTCCTGCGTTCGAGCCCGCTGGCGATGCGCGACCTGCTGTGGGCGAAATTCTGGGTCGGCACCCTGCCCCTGCTGGTGCTGGCACTCGGCATCGTGGGGGTGACCGACTACCTGCTGCAGGTCTCCACCTTCATGTTCCTGGTGTCGGTGTTTACCATCACGTTCATGACGTTTGCCATCGCCGGACTGGCCATCGGATTCGGGACGCTGTTCCCGCAGTTCGAGACCGAGAATGCAGCGCAGATTCCCACGTCATTCGGGGGCCTGCTCTTCATGATGGCGTCCATCGGCATGATCGGGGGCACCATCATTCTCGAGGCACGCCCGGTGTACGGTTACCTGGCGGCCCGCGCCTTCAACACGGCCGCCAGCCCGGTGGAGATGGTGCTCGGGTTTGGCGCGGCCGTCATGCTGTGCGCGGCCTGCACGGTGATTCCCATTCGAGTGGCGCTGCGGCGCCTGGAAGCCACGGAGCGCGGATGATCAGCCGTCCCACGGAACGCGACATTCCCGCGATTGTCGCGCTGAACAACATGTTCGCCCCGGAGGGCAAGACCCTCCATCGCACGCCGCAGTTCGTCGAGGAGCACCTGCCCGACTACCTGGTGCTCCGCGGCGAGAGCGGCCGCGTCCTCGGCTGCGTGGCGCTCGACGAATATTCGCCGTCGCTCGTCGAACTGATTGGCCTGGCCGTGCACCCGTCGGCGCGCGGCCGCGGCTACGGTGTGATGCTCATCGAGGAAATCACCGACCTCGCGCGGCGCCGCGGCTACGACGAGATCTTCGCCACGTCGTTCTCCGAAGCGATCTTCGAGGCGTGCGGCTTCCTCAAGGAGAAGCTCGACGAGTTTCCGGAGAAGGTGCTGCGCTACACGCGCATCGACCGCACCGAGGTGGAGATGGCGGAGAAGCACTGCTTCTCGCGCGTCCTGCGCGAGACACACGAAGCGGCGGCGTAGGCACGGCGGCACGCCGCGGCGTGCCGCGCCGTCAGCGTTTCGGGGGACGGAGCAGCGGCCAGAGCACGTACGCCACGGCCAGCGCGCCGAGCGCCATGGCGGTGAGCAGCGAGCGGTTCACGCGTTCTCCCCCTCGTGGACCGTCGCG
Source organism: Gemmatimonadaceae bacterium (assembly GCA_036504815.1). Classification (NCBI taxonomy): domain Bacteria; kingdom Pseudomonadati; phylum Gemmatimonadota; class Gemmatimonadia; order Gemmatimonadales; family Gemmatimonadaceae; species Gemmatimonadaceae bacterium. The sequence goes on from DASXUN010000001.1 coordinate 43,672, forward strand.
TCCGCCGTGGTCGGATCCTCCGCGACGGCGCTGGCGGGGTTCACGGGGCCGGCGAAGGCCGCGAGCAGCGCGGCGAGCACGGCAACTATGCCCGCCGCCCAGAGCCAGCTCACCATCGGCACGAAGCGCACCGAGAGCACGGCCGTTGTCGCGTCGGCGTCGCGCACGTCAATGTGCAGGTCCTGCAGCACGCCCCAGGCGATCCCGGACAGGTACTCCTCCGCCACCGGCTGGCCGCTGGTCGGCGCAAACAGGGTGCGCACTTCGGTGGTCACGTACGCGCGCGCCCGACCGCCGGACACGGCACGCACCGCGAGCACGGAGGAAACGACGTCCTCGCGCCCGACGCGTGACACGCCTTCCAGCGAAAGCGTCCAAGCCGAGCCGAATCGATCGACGACGCGCGACTGCTCCCCCTCGCTCACCGCGACGTCGGCGACGCGTGCAAAGCCCGACGCCACCAGTGACACGCTGGCCACCATCGTGGCCACCAGGGAGATACGCAACGCGCGCGCGCCCATGCCCGCCGCCGGGCGCGAGGCGCGCCGCACCTCCACCACGATCGCCAGCACTACCGCCAGCGCGAGCCAGGCGGCCGCGCGCCCGGGCGCCGAGGCGGCGAAGTCATGCACGCCTTCCCAGCCGAGGGCACGACTCAGCGCGAGCCCGACAAGCGCCAGCGTGAATGCCGCAAATCCTGCGACTATCGAGACGCCCGACCGCCACACGCGGATCGTGGCCAGCACCAGCACCGTGGCACCGGCCCACGCGAAGGCAGTCCCGTCATGCACCGGCGCCCACGACCAGTCGGACGCCCAGGCCGCGTCGCCGTAACGCCGGCGCCAGTCGAGCAGCATCGCCGCGCTCAACAGGGCCCAGCACAGCAGCGTCCACCGGCGCGCCGCGGCGCGCCAGGGCGCGCGTCCGAGCGCACCCATCACCACCAGAATCGACGGAACGGAGACGAGCGCCATCGCCACATAGCCGACCGGCATCTGGACGAGCGCAACCGGGCGCATCCACTCGAGCGGCATGCCGCGCCCGTCATTGGGCGGGAACGCGAGTCGCCCGAACGGATTCGACCCGAAACTCGCCATCGCGAGCACCGCGAGGAGCATGAGGCCGAGCAACGCCACCGTCCACGCGCGCAGCAGGCCGCCGCGCGGCAGGCTTGCCGCCGCGCCGATCGCGCCGAGTCCCAGTGCGAGGGCCCACAGCAGCAGCGCGCCATTCGGTCCCGCCCAGACGGCGCCAATGCGATACGGGAGGGGCGTGCTGTACGACGCCCAGGTCGCCACGTATCGGTAGGTGAGATCACCAACGGCGAGCGCCCATCCCAGGCCGACGACGGCCAGCAGCGTGAAGAGCGTGGCCGCGTGCACACCGCGCTCGCCGCTGACCGCGAACTCGGCGCGTCCCGTGAGCGCGCTGGCCAGCGCCAGCGATGCTCCCCACGCTCCCAGCAGGAGCGCGAGCCACAGCGACAGGTCGCCCAGCTGGATCAGGCGGCCGGCCCTTTCATGGCCGCGCGACGCACGCGCGCCATGAGCTCATCGAGCGCCTGCTCGGCTCGCACCCGCTCCTCCGACGCCATCTCTGCCGAGTGGCGATCCAGTCCGCGGACCTGCTCCAGCATCTCATCGATCAGCGCCCGGAGAATGAAGTTGCTCCGGCGGTGGGCGAATGGCGGGGCCTGCGGCGTGGACTCGGTCATCTCGGAGGGTGGGGATCCCTGAAGTCTGTCCCTTCGCCGCCGGAATTGAAACGGGGTGCCCTCATCGATCGGCTTGTCGCGCGATGACCGTGGCGGCCGTGCCACCGACGCCATCCCACGCGAGGTCGCGCCAGCTCGCGGTGTGCTGCGCGGGATGTCGCCGATCGTAGAGTTCCTTGCCGACGCCGACCGCGACCGTGACGAGCGAGGCGCGCTGCACGGCGACGGTGTAACGCGCGTCGCGGCGGAACAGGGAGTACGCCGCGCCCTGCACCACCGCCGACGCCGCCGCGTGCAGGAACGTGTCGCGCCCGAACCACGGGTCGTTGGCGCGGTGCGGCGGACCGCCGGAGAAGAGCAGGAAGACGAGCGTCAGGTTCATCGTCACCTCACGCCGTGAACCGGTACGGCGGGTGCGCGATGCCGCGATCGGTGACGATCGCGCGCACGAGCGCCGCGGGCGTGACATCGAAGGCCGGGTTGTGCACCGCCGCGCCGGCGGGAACGACATCGCGGTCGCCGACACGCCGCACTTCGTCGGCCGCGCGCTGCTCGATGGCGATGGCCTCGCCATGCGGCGTGGCGGGATCGATGGTCGACGAGGGCGCCGCCACGTAGAACGGCAGCTGATGATGGTGCGCCGCGACCGCGTGCGCGTAGGTACCGATCTTGTTCGCGACGTCGCCATTGGCGGCGATGCGATCGGCCCCCACGATCACCAGGTCGACGCGTCCGGCGCGCATCAGTGACGCGGCCATCCCGTCGGTGCAGACCGTGACGGGAATTCCCGCCTCGCCCAGTTCCCACGCGGTGATGCGGCTGCCCTGCAACAGCGGACGCGTCTCGCAGGCGATCACCTCGACGCGGCGTCCCGCGGCGGCGGCCGTGTAGACCGGCGCGAGCGCCGTGCCGATGCCGGCCGTCGCCATCGCGCCGGCGTTGCAGTGCGTGAGCACCCGCGCGCCGTCGGGAATGAGCGCGGCGCCGTGGCGGCCGATGGCCTCGCACATCTGCTCGTCTTCCGCGAGGATGGCCTCCGCCTCGGCGGCCAGCGCGTCGAGCAGTGCGGCGCCGTCCGCGGTGACGTGCTCCACCACGGCGCGCATGCGGCGCATGGCCCACGGGAGGTTCACCGCCGTCGGACGCGCATGGGCGAGCCGGTCGATGGCGAGGAGCAACGCCGGACGTGCCGGCATCGCGCCCTGCGCGCACGCCGCCACGATGCCCAGCGCCGCCGCCACGCCGATGGCCGGCGCCCCGCGCACCGCGAGCGTGCGCACCGCCTCGTCCACGTCATCGAGCGTGCGCAACTCGCGCTCGACCACCTGCCCGGGAAGCAGGCGCTGGTCGATGATGCGGAGCGTTCGACGGTGGGAGTCCCAGCGGAGAGAGCGTGGAATCACGGGTGCAGGGTGCAGGGAACAGGGTGTGGTTCGGAGTACGGGGGAAGAGTGTGGTGCAGGGGGAGGGGGAGACAAGTCCGTGGACACTCGGCCCGAGTTCCTGCACCACACCCCGCACTCTTCACCACACCCCGCACTCTTTACCACACCCCACCCCCCGCAGCACACCCCGCACCCCTCCCCCGCACCACACCCTGTTCCCTGCACCCTGCACCTCACTCTGTACCCTTCCTGCCGCCCCCCGTACCTTTCGTCATCTCCCTTTGGTGCGCCGATATGCCCTACGAATTCCTGACCGTCGAGGTCGCCGACCGCCTCGCCACGGTCACGATCAACCGCCCCGACAAGCTCAACGCGCTCAATGCGCGCGTCCTCGAGGAACTGGATGGCGTCTTCACCGCCTTCGCGACCGACCGTTTGGTCGGCGCCGTGATCCTCACCGGCGCTGGCCGCGCCTTCGTGGCCGGCGCGGACATCGCCGAGATCGCCGCGAACGACGCGGCCGGACTCGAGCGGCTCTCGGCCAGGGGCCAGGCCATCTTCAGCAGGATCGAGCGGCTGCCCAAGCCAGTCGTGGCCGCCGTGAACGGTTTCGCCCTCGGCGGTGGGTGTGAACTGGCGCTGGCCTGCCACGTGCGCGTCGCATCGGAGCATGCCAAGTTCGGCCTCCCCGAGGTGAAGCTGGGGCTCATCCCCGGCTACGGCGGCACGCAGCGCCTGCCGCGGCTCATCGGCAAGGGGCGCGCCCTGCGCATGATCCTCAGCGGCGAACAGATTGACGCCAATGAGGCGTATCGGCTGGGGCTCGTGGACGTATTGGCGACGAACACGACGCTCACGGACGTGACCCGCTCCATCGCCCTGCAGATGGCGAAGAACGGGCCCGTGGCCGTGGCGCGCGCCATCGAGGCGGTGAATGACGGCTTCGACCGACTCGCCGACGATGCGCTGGCGCTCGAAGCGCGCCTCTTCGGCTCGCTCGGCGCCACGAAGGACATGGCGGAAGGGACGGCGGCATTCCTCGCCAAGCGTCCCGCGCAGTTCACCGGCGAGTAGGAGCCTGATGATACCGCTCACGCGCGTGGCGGAACTCGCGGTACGCGACTTCCGCAATCTCGAGCGCATCGACGTGACGCTCGCTCCCGAGGGGATCGCGATCGTGGGCGAGAACGGCCAGGGCAAGACGAGCTTCCTCGAGGCGCTCGCCTACGTGGAGCAACTGCGCTCGGCGCGCGGCGCGCGCGACCGCGACCTCGTGCGATTCGACGCACCGGCCTTTCATGTCCATGCCACCGTGCACGGCCCGGAGGGCCCGCGCCAGCTTGGCGCCGGCGCCGACCGCGCCGGCCGCAAGAAGGTGACGCGCGACGGCGTGGAACTGCCGCGCATCACCGACGCGCTGGGCGCGCTGCCGTCGGTGCTGCTCGCCCCGCGTGACGTGGCACTGGTGGGCGACGGACCGGCCGAGCGTCGCCGGTTCCTCGACATCACGCTCGCGCTCACTTCGCCGAGTTACCTGCGCGCGCTGCGGCACTACCGGGCCGCGCTCGATCGGCGGAACGCCGCGCTGCGCGACGCGGCGCGCCACCGGCGCGGCGCCGAGGCCGTCGCGGCCTGGGAGCCCGCGCTCGCGGAACACGGCGCGGTGCTCGTGACGGAGCGCCGGGCGTGGGTGGAACAGCACGCCGCGGAGTTCACGCGGCTGTCGCACGCCATTGGCGAGCCGGGCCTCGCCGCCATGGCGTACGCGACGACGCTGTCGGATGAGGGGGCGGTCGAGGACGCGCTGCGCGCCGCGCTGGAGCGCCTGCGCGAACACGACCTGCGGCGCGGCAGCACGCACGCCGGCCCGCATCGCGACGACCTGGCGCTGACGCTGGACGGGCGCGAGTTGCGTGTGGTTGGCTCGGCCGGGCAGCAGCGCACGGGGGCCATCGCGCTGCGCCTCCTCGAGGCCGCGACGCTGCGCCAGCGGCGCGCCACGCTCCCGGTGCTGCTGCTCGACGATCCGTTTGCGGAACTCGACAACCGCCGCGCGGCGCGCGTGCTCGACCTGCTGCTCGAGGCGGGGGTGGGCCAGGTGGTGCTCTGCGTGCCGCGGCCGGAGGAGATTCCGGCGCGCTTCACGCGCCTCGCCCGCTACCGCATCGCGGGCGGCGCGCTGTCGGAGGGATCGTGACCGACCGCCGTCGGGGCCCCGCGAAGGTGGGTGACGCGCTGGCCGACCTGCTCGCGGCAAGCCCGTTGGGCGCGCGCATCGCCCGGGCGGAGGTGCTGACCCACTGGGCCGGGGCGGTCGGGCCGCAAATCGCCGCTGTGACGCACGCACGGGCCATCGCCGAGAACGGCACGCTGACGGTGTCGGTGAAGACGAGCGCGTGGCTGCAGGAGCTGTCGATGATGGAGCGCACACTCGTCGCGAAAGTGAACAAGAGCGCCGGGCGCGACGTTGTTAGGAAGATTCGCTGGGAGGCACAGCGGTAAGTTGTTGATTTACATAACGTTATATACTGTGCCTCGGGTTGCGTTCCGAGGCGTTTTCAATTATAGTATTGGAGATGTGGAGAAACACTCGAAATTCGGCGTTTCTTTGGAGCTCCCCCAACTCCCCTTTCTGCGCGCGCAATGGCCAAGACGAACGACGCGGCTGAATCGCACTACGACGCCTCCGGCATTCAAGTCCTGAAGGGACTCGAGGCGGTTCGCAAGCGCCCCGGCATGTACATCGGCTCGACGTCGAGTCGCGGCCTCCATCACCTCGTCTACGAGGTCGTGGACAACTCCATCGACGAGGCGCTGGCCGGCTACTGCGACTCCGTCGCGGTCACCATCCACGCCGACAACTCGATCACGGTCATCGACAACGGCCGCGGCATCCCGGTGGACATGCATCCCACCGAGAAGCTGCCGGGGGTGGAGCTGGCGCTGACGGTGCTGCACGCCGGCGGCAAGTTCGACAAGGAGTCGTACAAGGTGTCGGGCGGCCTGCACGGCGTCGGCGTCTCGGTGGTGAACGCGCTCTCGGAGTCGCTGAAGGTCTGGATCAAGCGCGACGGCAAGGAGCACTACATGGACTTCGTCCGTGGCGACACGACGACGAAGCTCAAGGTGCTCGGCAAGGTGAAGGACAAGGACACCGGCACGACGGTCTGGTTCAAGCCCGACCACGAGATCTTCACCGAGCTGCAGTACGACTACGCCACGCTCGCCTCGCGATTGCGCGAGCTGTCGTTCCTGAACAAGGGCGTGAAGGTCACGCTGAAGGACGAGCGCGAGGGCCTGGAGAAGGAGGAGACGTTCCACGCCAAGGGCGGCCTGCGCGAGTTCGTGCAGTTCCTCAACGCGAACCGCAGGGTGCTGCACAACGAGATCCTCTACGCCGACGCCGAGCGCGACGGGATCGGCATCGAGATCGCGCTGCAGTACAACGACGGCTACAACGAGACGATGTTCTCGTTCGTCAACAACATCAACACGCACGAGGGCGGCACGCACCTGACCGGCTTCAAGTCGGCGCTGACCTCGGTGATCAACAAGCACCTCGACAAGTCGAGCGCGGCCAAGAAGGACAAGGAGCTGCGGCTGAGCGGCGACGACGTGCGCGAGGGCCTCACCGCCGTGCTGAGCGTCAAGGTCAAGGAGCCGCAGTTCGAGGGGCAGACCAAGACGAAGCTGGGCAACTCCGAGGTGGAGTCGGCGGTCAAGACGTACGTGAACGAGTGGCTGGCCGAGTACCTCGAGGAGCATCCGCGCGTCGGCAACATCGTCATCGAGAAGGCGCTGGCGGCGGCGCGAGCCCGCGAGGCGGCGCGCAAGGCGCGCGACCTCACGCGCAAGAAATCGGCGCTCGACGTCGGCAACCTGCCCGGCAAGCTGGCCGACTGCTCGCTGAGCGATCCGGCGCTGTGCGAGCTCTACCTCGTCGAGGGCGACTCGGCGGGCGGCTCGGCCAAGCAGGGGCGTGACCGGATGTTCCAGGCCATCCTGCCGCTGCGCGGCAAGATCCTGAACGTCGAGCGCGCGCGCATCGACAAGATCCTGAGCAACGAGGAGATCCGCACGATCATCACGGCCATCGGGTCGGGGATCGGCGAGGAGGACTTCTCCATCGAGCAGGCGCGCTACCACAAGATCATCATCATGACGGACGCCGACGTGGACGGCGCGCACATCCGCACGCTGCTGCTCACGTTCTTCTTCCGGCAGATGCCGCAGCTCATCGAGAGCGGCTTCATCTACATCGCGCAGCCGCCGCTCTACCGGGTCGCCAAGGGGAAGGAGGAGTACTACGCCTTCGACGAGCAGCAGCGCGCCGACTTCGTGACGCGGCTGGGCGGGGGCGAGGACGGCAAGGCGAACGTCGGCATCCAGCGCTACAAGGGCCTCGGCGAGATGAACCCCGAGCAGCTGTGGAAGACCACGATGGATCCGGCGACGCGCACGATCCTGAAGGTGGGCATCGATGACGCCGCGCAGGCGCACCAGCTGTTCGAGACGCTGATGGGCGACGAGGTGGAGCCGCGGCGGGCATTCATCGAGGCGAATGCGAAGTTCGTGTCCAACCTCGATATCTAGGACGATTGAGGATCTGGAACTCGGAAATCGATTGATCGATTTCGATTGACGAATGCGATTGGCGATGGACCCGGGCGCGCTGCGGCGCCCGGGTCTTTTCTTTTTGCCACGCGGGTCGGCGGGGGAGGCACCTGGCGCCGCCGGCACCGGCGGACGGGGCTGGCGTCGAACGCTCAGGGAATGCGCCACGCCTTCGTCCGGCCGCTCACGAATTGCGCCGGCGCACCGGACACCCGCAACTTCATTGGGTTCGATCCTTCTCTCCCGATGGAGTTGACCATGACCGATGAAGCGCCCGCCGCCCCCGCGCCCGCCAAGGTGTCCCTCGCGGAGGATTTCGTCGACATCTTCGTCTCGCCGCGCGAGGTCTTCGCCCGGCGCGCGAACTCCGGTTACTTCCTCGTGCTCGTCATCCTGACGCTGGTGCTGGGCGGCCTCTTCCTCGCCAACCGCGCCACCATGCAGGACCTCATGGACGCCGAGCTGGCGCGCGGCATGGCACAGGCGATGAAGGACAATCCCGGCATGACCGCGGCCCAGGCGGAGACGGGGCGCAAGATCGGCCAGCAGATCATGACGTTCGGGGCCTTCGTCGGGATCCCCATCGCGCTCTTCCTCATCGGATTCTGCGCGTGGCTGACCGCGAAGCTCCTTGGCGCTTCGCTCTCGTACCAGGCGGCGACCATGATCGCGACGTATTCGTACTTCCCGCGCATCCTCGAGTCGCTCTCCGTCTCGGTGCAGGGGCTCCTCCTCGACACCGCCGGCCTGCGCGGCCGCTACCAGCTCTCGCTGGGCGTCGCGCGGTTTCTCGATCCCGAGATGTCCCCGGGGCTGCTTGGCCTGCTGGGACGCATCGACCTCTTCACGCTCTGGGTGACGGTGCTGCTGGCGATCGGCATCGGGGTGGTGGCGAAACTGCCGAAGGACAAGGTGATCGCGGCCGGCGCCATCATGTGGGCGTTCGGTGCGTTGCCGTCGCTCTGGACCTTCGCGAAGGCGGCCATCTCCGGCTGAGCCCTCGCTTGCCGCCGCCGGCCGCCCGCCGGCCGGCGTCACATTCGCATTCGACCCGCAGGAATATTCCGTGACCCAGAATCGCCGTGATTTTCTCAAGCAGTCGTCACTGATCGCCGGTTCGGCGGCCGCGGCCGCGCTGGTGGCGCCCGCCGATGCGGCCGCGGTGCGCCGCCCCCGCGCCAGGCCTTCGGGCAAGCCGCGGCTCGCGCTGCGCTTTCGCCCGTATACGCTGGAGCTGAAGCACGTCTTCACCATCGCCAACTCCTCGCGCACCACCACGCCGGTGGTGCTCACCGAGGTCGAGTACGACGGCGTGATCGGCTACGGCGAGGCGTCGATGCCGCCGTATCTCGGCGAGTCGCACGCGTCGGTCACGGACTTCCTGTCGCGCGTGGACCTGTCGAAGTACGACAATCCGTTCGAGCTCGACACGATCCTGCGCGACATCGACGCGATCACCTCGGGCAACACGGCGGCGAAGGCGTCGGTGGACATCGCGCTGCACGACCTGCTGGGCCGCCTGATGAAGCAGCCGTGGTACAACATCTGGGGCTTCAACGCCGCCCGGACGCCGTACACCTCGTTCACCATCGGCATCGACACGCAGGACGTCGTGCGGCAGAAGACGAAGGAGGCCGCCGAGTTCAAGGTGCTGAAGGTCAAGCTCGGGCGCGACACCGACAAGATGATGATCGAGACCATCCGCTCGGTGACGAACACGCCGATCACGGCCGACGTGAACCAGGGGTGGCGAGACCGCGCCGTCGCGCTCGACATGCTCTTCTGGCTGAAGGAGCGCGGCGTGGTGATGGTGGAGCAGCCGATGCCCAAGGAGCAGGTGGACGACCTGGCGTGGCTGACCGAGCGGAGCCCGCTCCCCATCATCGGCGACGAGGGCGTGCAGCGCCTCACCGACATTCCGCACGCCAAGGGCGTCTATCACGGCATCAACATCAAGCTGATGAAGTGCACCGGCATGCGCGAGGCGCACAAGATGATCGTGCTCGCGCGGTCGCTGGGCCTGAAGGTGATGCTGGGCTGCATGACGGAGACGTCGTGCGCCATCTCCGCCGCGTCGCACCTGTCGCCGATGGTGGACTGGGCCGATCTGGACGGCGCGCTGCTCATCGGCAACGACGTGTACGACGGCACGAAGGTCGTGGACGGCAAGGTCACGCTGCTCGACCGGCCCGGGATCGGCGTGGAGAAGCTCAAGAAGTAGCGCCCTGCCCCCTCGATACGATTCGCGGCGAACGGAGCGTTCCGTTCGCCGCGTTCTCATCTAGCCTCCAGGAACGGCTAGGGCTGCACCCGCGGCGGCACGGCCCCGATGATGCGCCGCGCGCGCACGAGGTTCTTGAGCAGCCCGTCGTTGAAGTTGGCCGCCGCGGGGTTGAAGCTGTCGATGCGCACGCCGGCGCCGCCCGGCGTGTGGATAAACTGCTTGTCCTGCAGGTAGATCGCGACGTGGGTGATGCGTTCGGACTGCTCGGCGGTCGCCTTGCGCCCGAAGAAGAGCAGGTCGCCCTTGGCCAGGTGCCGGAAGTCGTCGCCCACCGGGACTTCGTTCCCCATCTGCGCCTGCTGGTTCGCGTCGCGATTCAGCTCCAGCCCGTTGAGCCGGAAGACGTTCTTCGTGAAGCCGGAGCAGTCCATGCCCTTGGGCGACGTGCCGCCCCACAGGTACGGGACGCCGATGAAACGCTTGGCGGTAAGCTCGACGTTGTCCGCGGTCAGCTTGCGGGTCGCTCTCCACCTCGCGTAATCCGCGACGAGCGTGCGCTGAATGAAGCCCTTGCGGCCGTCCGGGGTCTCCACGGCACGCCACGCCCCGCGCACGCCATCGTCCTTGAACAGCACGCCGGGGACTGCGTCGCTCACCGGCAACGACGTGGTGTCCGGCTTGCTGCGCACGACGCCGAAGTAGGCGGTCATGATCACGCGGGGTCCGTTCTGCCAGGCGTCCACGCCGGCCTGCTGGGTCAGGTGCATCGCCACCCCCTCGAGCCAGCCGAGGTACTGGTCCGGACCCTGCACGTAGTACCAGTCGCCCTGGCGCTTGAGCAGCTTCACGACCATCCCCATCATCACCTGCGTGGCCAGTTCCGCGGAGTGGGCGGGATTGGAACGCACGTTGCCGACGCTGACCTTCACGATGCCAAACGGCGTGCCCGCCAGCGCGGGATCGGGGAGGACGCGGATGCTGTCGACCACCGGCGCCAGTTTCGCGGCCGCGAGGGCGGCGAGGACGTCACGGCGGGCCGCTTCCTGATCGACGTCGCCACGCACGAGAACCTGGGTGGCCTGCTGCACGCAGGTGACGTCGAAGACCGCCACGCGGCGGTCGGGCGCGTAGCGCGCCTTGACGGCGGCGACCGCGGATTTGCACGGATCGTCCTGCGCCCCCGCGCCGGAGGGCGTCGCCGCCAGCAAGCAGAGGACGAGCGCAAGCAGCGGCAGGTGTTCGTTTCGACGCATCATGACGGCCTTCCAGAGAGGCATGTGGGCCAAGGGGACCCCTGGAAATTGCCCGTGCGCGACAGGCGACGCCAGACGACGGGTGCCGTGCCGCACGTGAGGTGACGCCTGACGTTCCTGCCCTGCAATCGTCGGAGCGAGGACGGGCCGGTGAAACCGTATATTGAATGCGACCGGCCGCGCGCTCAGTCGACGTCGCGCGCGCCGACCTGGACCCAGCCCATCACTCGCGCGACGCGTCAGCTCATTGAGCATCCGACCCATGCCACTACTGCAATTGCTGCACGAACGCGGCGAAGCGATCGTCGACGAGGCCTTCCAGGCGATGGTTCGCTCGCACCTGAAGAGTTACGAGCAGGCGGGAATGGAGCAGACCCGTGCGCGCCTGCACGATCTCTATCGCCTGTCGGTGGACGCGATCGCCGAGCGGAAACTGGGACCACTGCTCCGGCATGCCGAGCGGGTGGCCAGCGAACGGTTCGCCGCCGGATTCGACCTGTGGGAGGTGCAGACCGCGTTCAATGTGCTGGAGGAGGCGATCTGGACGCGGGTGATCAAGGAGCTTCCGCCCGAGCAGTACGCGGAGGCGCTGGGGCTCGTGGGCACGGTCCTCGGCGCCGGCAAGGACGCGCTCGCCCGCGCCTACGTGACGCTGGCCAGCAAGACCAAGTCGCCCACGCTGAACCTGCAGTCGCTGTTCAGCGGGTCGGTGGGGACGTAGCGCGCCGCTACTTCTTCTTCGCCGGCTGGGTCAGCCCGTTCTGGTGGAGCACGAGGCCCGTGACGACGCCGGTGCTGTCCTTGGTGAACGTGACCTGCGCGTCCACCACCTTCAGGAAGAATTCGTCTTCCTTTTCCGCGAAGAGTGGAAAGCGCGGCTGCCCCGTGGGCTGGGCGAATAGCTGGATCCCTTCGCGCGTGATGACGATGGCGAACGTCGGCGCGAGCTCGAAGGTGCCCACGTAGCGCTCGAGCGTCGCCTCGGGGAGCGGCACCGCGGTGCGCTTCTTCGGCACGGGCGGGACGGGGAAGCCCGGCTCGAGCAGGCGGAATCCGATCTCATCGACGCTGTTCGATGTATTGGCGAGCACCACCACCGCGTCGCCCGTCTTCTCGCTATAGCCGGTGAAGGTGCGATAGCCACCGGTGCCGCCATTGTGGAACACGATCACGTTCCCCGACGGAAGGCGCAGGCGATGCCAGGCGAGTCCCAAGGTGATGGCCGGCGAGCCTCCGGGACGCCGCGCGCCGTGGGCGAGCGCCAGTGTCGGCCCGAGCGGTGTCGACGTCGAATCCGCATTGGCGCGAATGAACGTGAGCATGTCGCGCACGGTGGATCGCAGCGCACCGGCGCCCTCGAGCGTCGGGAGGTCCCAGTTCGCGACGACGGCACCATCCGGACCGTGGCCGGGTGCGAGGCGCGTGCGCATGCCCTTGTCCAGCGCGATGCGCGTGTCGTTCATCTTCAACGGCGCGAGCACGCGCTCCGTCACCAGCGCCTCGTAGCTCTTGCCCGCATGCAAGGCGAGGGCGTGGCCGAGCAAACCCATGCCGAGATTGGAGTATTCGTACTTCTCGCCAATGCCGCGCGGCAGCTGGTACGACTTCAGGAAGTCGTAGAGCTGCGCGGGCGTGTAGTCGGCGTACGGATTGGCCGCGTCCTTCGGGCTGAAGTTCGCCGGCATCCGCGGCAGGCCCGAGGTCTGCGTTGCAAGGTCGAGCAGCGTGATCTGCTTGCCGTCCCGCGCGGGGACGACGGTGCCGGGCGGCAGGTACTTCGCCACCGGATCGTCGAGCGCGACCTCGCCCTTGCGCACCATGTCGGCGAGGATGGCGGTCGTGAACGTCTTCGTGATCGAACCGATCTCGAAGACCGTGCGGTCGTCGAATGGCGCGACGCCGGCGTTCGGTCCGTAGGCGAGGGTGCGGCGTGCCCCGCTCTTGTCCACCAGCCCCACCGCGACCCCGGCCCACAACCCCGCGTCTACGCGCGGCTGGATGATGGCGCGAATGGAGGAGTCGGCGGGAAGCTGCGCGGAAAGCGGCGCCGCCAGGACGAGAGTCGCGAGACTCGCCTGCAGAACGCGGGAGGAGAACATGGCGGCGGGATGATTGAGGATGGGGAATCCGGAACGGGATTACTGATTACGACTACGGACGGCGACCGGCGATTGTTTAGCGCGGATCGCCGTGCGTGATCGCCGTGCGTGATCGCCGTGCGTGATTGCCGTGCGTGGTCGCCGTGCGTGGTCGCCGTGCTGGGTCGCCGCCGTGGGTCCTATCGCCCATCGCGATCCGCAATCGTAATCCGCTATCGCAATCCGAATTCCCAATCCTCAATCAGCCGTAACCGCCTGAACCCCACCCACCGTGACCCGATGGCTGACGAGCGCCGCCGGCGTGAAGGGCTCGTCGCCGATCACCACGGCCTCGGCGATGCACGCCCTGCCGGCCGCGATCCCATGGGCGTCGCGCGCGTAGATCACGGCCAGCGGCTGGCCACGCGTGGCGTGCTGGCCCGGACGCACGAGGATTCGGAACCCGACGGACGGGTCCACCGCATCCTCCATCGTCAGGCGGCCGCCGCCCAGCGTGATGATGCCGCGGCCGATGACGCGCGGCGCGACCGTCTGCACGATGCCCGCGCGCGGCGCCGTCACCATCGCCTGCTCCTTCGCCTGCGGCAGCACGCCCTTGGGATCGTCCACCACGCGTGGGTCGCCGCCCTGCGCCTCGACGATCTGCCGGAACTTCTCGAGCGCCGCCCCGGTGCGCAGCGCGTCCTCGAGCACGGGACGCGCCGCACCGACGTCCACGGCCAGTTTCGCAAGGACCATCATCTCCGCGCCGAGCGCGAGGGTGACCTCGCGGGTGTCGGCCGGGCCGCCGCCGCGCAGCACCTCGAGACTTTCCTCGATCTCGAGCGCGTTGCCACAGGCGACGCCGAGTGGATGCGCCATGGAGGTCATGAGGGCGACCGTCGGACAGCCGCACCGCTCGCCGATCGCCACCATCGTCCGGGCCAGGGTGAGCGCCCGGTCGAGTTCGGGCATGAAGGCCCCGGCCCCCGTCTTGACGTCGAGCACCAGGCCGTTGAGCCCCTCCGCCAGCTTCTTGCTCATGATGGAGGCCGCGATGAGCGGAATCGCTTCCACCGTCGCCGTGGCGTCGCGCAGGGCATACAGCTTCTTGTCGGCCGGCGCGATCTCACCCGTCTGCCCGATGAGCGCACACCCCACGCGTTCCACCTGGGCCTTTGCCTCGGCGAGCGAGAGGCGGGTGTTGAAGCCCGGGATGGACTCGAGCTTGTCGAGCGTCCCCCCGGTGTGGCCGAGCCCACGGCCGCTCATCATGGGCACGGCGATGCCGCAGGCGGCCACGAGCGGAGCGAGCGGAATCGACACCTTGTCGCCGACGCCGCCCGTGGAGTGCTTGTCGATGACGGGCATGCCCAGCCGAGAGAGATCGAGGCGGCCACCGCTGTTGAGCATCCCTTCCATGAGGGCGAAGCCTTCCTCGTCGTCCAGGCCGCGGAAGAAGATGGCCATGAGGAGGGCGGCAACCTGATAGTCCGGAAAGTTCCCGGCGGCATACTCGGCGGCGAACGTCTGCAACTCGGCCGGGGTCAGCCGGCCGCCGTCGCGTTTCTTGAGAATGAGGTCCAGGAGGTGCATTGACCGTGTGGCGACGCGCCCCGTACGTTCCCCCGTGGGCCGGAAACGGGCGCACGCCCCCGGTCATACGCACTACGACGCACTGCGGGAAATGTCACGGGCTCGACGCCCATACGCAGGGAGGCAGGCTTGACCAGTCCCACGCCGAATCCGGTCGACGCCGGTGAGGAAATCACGCGCTTGCAAGCGCGCGTGCGCGAGCTGACGCGCGAGAAGGAACACCTGCTGGCGATCGTGGACATCCTGCAGGAGATCTCCAGCTCGCTGCACTTCGTGGACATCCTGCAGACCATCGCGGGGAAGCTGGGACAGACGTTCGGCCTCGACCGCTGTTCGATCTTTCTCGCGGGCGAACGCGAGGGCGTGCGGCTGGTGGCGAGCTACGAGGATCCGTCGATCCGCAACCTCGTGGTGGATCTCGACCGGTATCCGGAGCTCAAGCGCGCCTTCGACAGCGGCGAGACGGTCTTCATTCCCGACGCGGCCAACGATCCCGCGTACCTGAGCGTCCGCTCGGAACTGAACGCGCGCAACGTGCGCTCGATCATCGTCGTCCCGATTCGGTGGCGGCAGGATGTGATCGGGGCGATCTTTCTGCGGACGGAGCGCGACGCCATGCCGTTCTCGGACGCCGACGTGCGGTTCACGCAGGTGGTCGCCGAGCTCACGGCCAAGGCGCTGCGCAACGCGCACAGGTTCGAGGCGCTGCTTCGTTCGACCGAGGACAAGCAGCACGAGTCGCGCCGGGCCGATCTCGAACGGATCGCGCTGGTGGCCTTCCTGCGCCGCCTGCTCGACCGCTACGCCGGCACGCAGGACCACATGTGGGCCGAAACCCTGTTGCCCAAGGCCTCGGATGAAGAACTCGAGCGCCTCGTCGAAGTGGCGCTGAATGTCGTCGCCGAAGAAGCCAAGGGCTGAACCTCCGAGGAGCACCGCCATGCTGATCAGCAAGAAACTGAACACGATGCTCAATGCGCAGGTCGGCAATGAACTCTCCGCGTCGCACCAGTACGTCGCCATCGCGACCTACTTCGACCAGGAAGGGCTGCCGACACTGGCGAAGCACTACTATGCGCAGGCGCTCGAGGAGCGCGACCACGCCATGCGCCTGGTCAAGCTCGTCCTCGATGCCGACGCTGAGTTGAAGATCCCCGCCGTCCCGGCGCCGAAGATGGGCTTCAAGGGCGCGCTCGAGGCGGTGAAGCTGGCCCTCGAAAGCGAGCTGAAGGTGACCGCGCAGATCAACGCGCTCGTGGATCAGGCGATCACGGACAAGGACCACCTGAGCAAGAACGCCCTCGAGTGGTTCGTGAACGAGCAGCGCGAGGAGGTCACCTCCGCCAGCCTGCTGGTGCAGATGGTCAAGCGCGCCGGCGAGAGCGGCCTCTTCTACGTGGAACAGTTCCTCCAGCAGGGTGGGCTGGCCGAGCCGGAGGGCGGCGAAGGCGAGGGAGCCGCGTAGGCGGATGCCGGCAACCCGGGAAGGGGTCTGTCACGCGCCGCGCCCACCGGGCGCGGCGCGGGCCACCGGAGTCCACGGCCGTGAGTGACCGGGCGGCACGTGCCGCATGGCTGCGTGAGGCGCTCGAGCGGGCGTCGCACGAGTACTACGTCCTCGACCAGCCGTCTCTCAGCGACGCCGAGTACGACCGCCTGTTCCGCGAGCTGCGGTCGCTGGAGGAGGCGCATCCCGAACTGCGCACCGCCGACTCCCCCACCCAGCGCGTGGGAACCGACGTCGGGACGTCGCATCTCGCGAAGTACACGCATCTCGTGCCGATGGGTTCGCTGAACAACGCCTTCAGCGACGAGGAGCTCGAGGACTGGGCCACGTCGGGGCGTGACGTGGCGGGCGCCGACTTCGATCGCTCCGGCTTCTGCTGCGAACTCAAGATTGACGGCGCCGCGATCAGCCTGACGTATCGCGAGGGTGTGCTCGTCACGGGCGCCACGCGCGGCAACGGCGCCGTGGGCGAGAACGTGACCGCGAACGTGCGGACGATCCGCGACATCCCGCTGCGCCTCGCGGGCGCCGGGTGGCCGCCGCTGATCGAGCTCCGCGGCGAAGTGTACATGACCTTCGACGGATTCGAGAAGATGAACGCCGAGCGCGCGAAGAACGGCGAGCCTGTCTTCGCGAATCCGCGCAACTCGGCGGCGGGCGCCTTGCGCCAGAAGGACCCGGCGATCACCGCCAAGCGGCCGCTGCGCTTCTTCGGCTACGCGTTTGCGGTGCCGGGCACGACGTCGCTGCCGTTCGCGACGCAGTGGGAACTCCTCGAGACGCTCACCAGATGGGGCATCCCCGTGGCGCCGCACCGGCAGCACTGCCGGTCGCTGGCGGAGGTGCATGCGTGGACGCACGCGCTCGAGACGACGCATCGCGCCGAACTGGCCTTTGCCATCGACGGCGGCGTCGTGAAGGTGAACGCGTTGGCCACGCAGGCCGAACTCGGTTCCACCGCGGGTGGACGCGAACCGCGCTGGGCGATCGCCCGCAAGTTTGCCCCCGACGTGGCCGAGACGCGCCTGCTCGACATCGAGATCCAGGTGGGACGCACCGGCGTGCTGACTCCACGCGCCGTCCTCGACCCGGTGGAGATTGGCGGCACGACGGTGACCTACGCGACGCTGCACAACTTCGACCTGATCGCCGAGAAGGACCTGCGCATCGGCGATTTTGTGCAGGTGAAGCGCGCCGGCGAGGTGATTCCGCAGGTGCTCGGCCCGGTGCCGGAGAAGCGCGACGCGCACGATCCACCCAGGAAGTTCCGCGCGCCGACCAAGTGCCCGGAATGCGGCACGCCGGTGGTGCGCGTCGAGAGCGAGGTGGCCGTGCGCTGCCCGAACGATCGCTGTCCGGCGCGGCACCTGGAGGAGCTGATCCACTTCACGGCGCGCGCGGCGATGGATATTCGCGGCCTTTCGGAGCAGCGGGTGCGCCAGTTGCTCGAGGCCGGCCTGATCAGCGACCCGGCCACGCTGTACGATCTCACCGAGGACGTGCTGGCGGCGCTTCCGCGGCTGGGCGACAAGAGCGCGCAGCAGCTGGTGGCGGCCATCGCTGCCTCGAAGACGCAGCCACTGTCCCGCCTGCTGTTCGGCCTTGGCATCCCCGACGTGGGCGAGGAAACCGCCAAGCTGCTGGCCCGTCGGTTCGGCACGGCGGACGCCATTCAGGAGGCGGGCGCAGAGGAGATCGAGGCGATCCACGGTGTTGGCCCGTCCATCGCCGCCTCGGTCAGCCGCTGGTTCGCGCTGCCCGACAACCGGAAGCTGATCAAGGCGCTGACGGCGCATGGCGTGAATATGGTGGAGCCCAGGCGCGCCGAGGCCGAAGGTGCCCTGCTCGGAAAGAAGATCGTCATCACTGGCACGTTGCCCACGCTCGGCCGCACCGAAGCCAAGGAGTTGGTGGAGGGCGCCGGCGGCAAGGTGACCGATTCGGTGTCGAAGAACACGAACTTTCTCGTCGTGGGTGCCGATGCCGGGAGCAAACTCGACAAGGCGAAGGCCCTCGGCGTCGAAGTCATTGACGAGGCCGAGCTCTTGCGCCGGATTGGCCGCTAACCCCTTCTTTGACGCATATGGCCACCAACTTCGCGCTCGCCTCGACATCGCTCGTCGCGCTTCCCCGCCAGTCGCTCGCCGCGCTGCGCTCGGCCCTCATCCGCGACCTCGGCGGCAACTACGCGACGTATCTGCAGGAGTCCGGTTACGCCGGGGGCGAAGCCATCTTCGCGGCGTTTCGCGAGTGGCTCGCGGCCCGCGGTGGAAACGCCGAGGGTGTGAGCTTCGCGGAGTTCCAGGGTCTTGCCGCCGAATTCTTCAGGGACACCGGCTGGGGGACGCTCGCCATCGGCACCTTGCACGACGTGGTCATCACGCTGGATTCCACGGATTGGGCCGAGGCCGACCCGACGCTCAACATCGGCTTTCCGGCCTGCTACTACTCGATGGGACTGCTGGCCGATTTCTTCGGCCGGCTGGCCGAGGCGCCGCTCGCGTGCTACGAAGTGGAGTGTCGCTCAAACGGCGCGCCGCGCTGCCGTTTCCTGCTGGGGAGCGCCGAGGTGATTGGCCAGGTGTACCAGCGGATGAGCGAAGGGGTGGGATATGAGGAGGCGGTGCAGGAACTGGTGTAAAGCTGGGTGATGGCAGAAGGCGTATGGCAGATGGCGGGTCAAGCCTGAAATGAGCGCCCGGGATCAGCGTGATCACCGGGCGCTTTCCTATTCACCTGCCAACATCCGCCATCTGCCGCCTGCCATCCGCCATCAGCCAGCCCCCTCTCAGTACCCGCCCGGATCATCCAGATACACCGCCTCGTACTTGGGATTCGGGACGAGTTCCCCGTTCATCAGGATTTCCCGATCCCACGGGAGCACGATGGTGCTCTCGGTGGCCAGCGCGTAGAAGTCGGGTTCATACGTCCCGCACTTGAACGAGACGGCGGTGCGGACATCGCTGGCGCCGGCATTGACGAGCGCCGCCTTGGCGAGGCGCAGGGTCTCGCCGCTGTCGCAGGTCTCGTCGACGAGGAGCACGCGCCGGCCGCGCACTTGGCCGGGGGCGCCGCCGAGCACCGCCGGCGTCTCGCGCACGTGCGCGGCTCCGAAGCGGCGGCTGACCATGATCGAGTGGAACTCGCAGTCGAGGATGGCGGCGACCACGCAGCCGGGCACCACGCCGGCGGTGGCGACGCCGACCACGACTTCGGGGACGAAATCGCGGGCCACCTTGAGCGCGAGGGCCCGGGACAGTTCGCCAAAGAGGGGCCATTCGACGTGCAGGACGCCCTTGGCGGGATCAACGGCAGTCTTGCGGGGTGACAAGGGCACTCCGGAGAAAGGGTGCGGAACGCGGGGTGCACCGGTGAAGGTATGCGCTGCGCGAGTGGGACGTAAGCGCGGTTGCTGCCCCCGATTGAGGGGGGTAGGTTGTGCCGTTGGAGCCTCGCCGAGCGTCTATAGATGGTTCCGCTAGCCGCGACCGCGCTGGCGGGCGACATCCCTATCCCTGCGAACCCGCCGCGCCCTATGTCCTGGTTGAACCGCCTCTTCGGCGGCAAGTCAGACAGCGATGCCCGACCGCAGCGACTCGACTATCTGAACGAGGCGCTGCTGCTGGAGCGTCAGGGCGACTATGACGCGGCCATCACCTCGTACCGGCTCGCGCTGCGCGACCATCCGGACGACCTGCGCGTGCTGCAGAACATGGCCATCGCGTACTCGCGCACGGGGCGGCTGGAGGAGGCGATCCGGGCCTACCGTCGCGCGCTCGACCTCGATCCGTCGCAGTCGGGCGCGCATTACGGCCTGGCCTTCCTGCTGATCAAGCGGGGAGACGCCGTCGGGGCGGAGAAGCACCTCGAGGCCTTCCTGGCCGCTCCGCCGGGAGGGGCTGAATCCGAACGCTGGGTGCGCCACGCCGAGGCGACGCTCGAGGCCCTGCGAAATCCATCGGCCGGTGAGGCCACGGCCGAACCGAGCGAGGGCTAGGTGGGCAAGGTTCTCTCGATCGTCAGCCAGAAGGGAGGCGTCGGCAAGACGACGTCCGCAGTGAACCTGGCGGCCGCCTTCGCGCGCCGCGGCATGAAGACCTTGCTGGTGGACGTGGACCCGCAGGGCTCGGTGCGGTTCGGCATTGGCCTGCGCCAAGGGGCCGACACGCGGGGGTTCGCCGACTACCTGCGGGGCACGCGCACGCTGCGCGAGGTCATCCTGCCGACCGCGCTCCCGTGGCTCCGCGTGATGCTCGTCGGCAGTGTCACCGACGGCGCCGATCACAGCGATTACCAGGCGCGCGTGGCGGCCAGCGACCTGCTGCCGCGCATGCTGCAGGCGGCACGTGAGCGCTGCGACGTGGTGGTGGTGGACACGCCGCCCGGCCTGGGCCCGATCGCCCGCCGGGTCCTCGAGAGCACGGATCGCGTGCTCGTGCCGCTGCAGGCCGAGCCGCTGGCGCTGCAGACGACGCCGCAGATCCTGCGCAGCATTCAGGACGTGGTGGCGACGAATCCGGCCCTCACGCTCGACGGGATCCTGCTGACGATGTACGAGGCCGGCAACCCGGCGTGCGAGCGGACCGTGAAGTACATCCGGGAACACCTGCCTGCCGCGATGGTATGCGACGTGATGATCCCTCGATCCGTTGCCCTGGCCGAGGCCTTCGCCTCGGGTCAGCCCGCCGTGGTGCGCGATCCGGCGGACCCGGCGAGCCAGGCGTACGTCAACCTCGCCCTGCGGGTCGCCGAGCGTCTCTCCGCGGACGCGGAATGACGCGCGCTCCGCGCTGGGTGGGCGCGGCGATCGCGGCCGCGGCGTGGGTGGGGGCGTGCACCGACGTGGGAACCGCCCCGGATGGCATTGTCGCCCTCGCGTTCGACACGCTGCCGTATCCCGCGGTGGTGGCGAACGACACGATGCGCGACTCCAGCGGCAAGGCGGCCCCGTTGCGCGCCGTGGCGTACAACGCCGACGGCGCCGTGATCGAGAATCCGCCGGTGCGGTACATCGCGCTCGACACGGGCGTGGACATCAGCAGCCAGGGCTATCTGATCGCGACCACGCGCACGAGCGGCACGGTGCGCGTGGTCGCCGCGGCGGCAGCGCTGCAATCGCTGCAGAAGACCGTCACGGTGACGCGCGCCCCCACGAAGCTGGCCGCGAATGGCGCGACGGCGGACACGGTGAAGTACGCGCTGCCGGATGCCGCGACGAACGTCAGCAAGTCGATGAGCGTGAAGCTCACGCGCGACAGCGCGGGCACCGCGCTTCCCGTGCCGGGATTCCTCGTGAGCTGGCAGCTGACCTTCCGCGGCCAGACGGTGCCGATCACCGACACCACGCTGGCGTCGCTGTGGGACGACAGCAGGAAGGCGACGGTGCTGGACACCACGGGCACTGACGGGACCGCGGCGCGCCTGCTGCGCATCCGCTCCAACCGCCTTCCCTCGGCGGCCGACTCCTTTGTGGTTTCCGCGACCACCAGGCTCCGTGGGGTGGTGGTAGCGGGAAGTCCGGTGAAGTTCGTAATTCACTTCCGTCCGAAGCCGCCGGCACGCTGATGCGGGATCCCCTCCGCCTGGCGTGCGCAACCCCCGCCGAGTGGAGTCGATGATGATCGCACAGGGAGGCCCTCGCCCCGCCCCGGGCACGCTGAACCACCTGTTCTTCGACACGATGACGGCGTACGACCGGCCGAACGTGATGAACGTCCGCGTGGGTCCGGGGCAGTGGCAGGCGATCTCGCATCGCGAAACGGAGCGGCGCGTGCGCCATCTCTCGCTGGGGTTGCAGGAGCTGGGCTTCCGGCCAGGCGATCGGTTGGCGCTGATCTCGGAGAATCGTCCGGAGTGGGCGCTCACCGACTGGGCCTGCCTGACGGCTCGGCTCGCCGACGTGCCCATCTACCCGTCGCTTCCCGCCGAGCAGGTGGTGCACCCGATCAACGATTCGGGCGCGGTGGCGGTCTTCGTTTCCGGCGAGACGCACGGCGCCAAGGTCGCGGCCATCCGCGGGCAGTGCCCGGCGCTGCGGCACGTCATCACCTTCGGCACGGAGCTCTGCACTGGTGCCGACCTGACGCTGGCTGACGTGGAAGCGCGCGGCGCGGCGGTGGACACGCCGGAGCGTGCGGCGCAGTGGAAGGCCGAGGCGATGGCGGTGCAGCCCGACGACCTGGCGACGCTCATCTACACGTCGGGCACCACGGGATTGCCCAAGGGCGTAATGCTGTCGCACGACAACATCTACTCGAACGTGCAGGCGTCAATGCAGGTCCTGCCGCTGCACATCGGCCAGGAAGTCGCGCTGAGCTTCCTCCCGCTCTGTCACATCTTCGAGCGGATGGGCGATTACCTGTACTGGGCGATGGGTGGTGCCATCTACTACGTGGACAGCTTCGACACCGTCCCCATCGCGCTGCAGGAAGCGCGACCGACCATCGCGATGTCGGTACCGCGCCTGTACGAGAAGATGTACGCCCGCGCCTTCGAGAACGCCCTGGCGAGCGGCGCATTCAAGAAGCGCATCTTCTTCTGGGCGCGCGAGGTCGCCGACCGCTGGGCCGATCAGGTGCTTGCCGGGCGCACGCCGCGCGGCCCGCTGGCGTGGCAGTATGCGCTCGCGCAGCGCCTGGTGTTCAGCAAGATCCAGGCGCGCACGGGCGGCCGCATCCGGTACTTCGTCTCCGGCGGCGCGCCGCTGTCGGCCGAAATCAACAAGTTCTTCTTCGCCGCGGGGTTGACCATTCTCGAGGGGTACGGCCTCACGGAAACGTCGCCGGTGATCGGGGTGAACAGTCCGACCGCCTTCCGCATCGGCACCATCGGCAAGCCGATTGCGGGGGTCGAGGTGCAGATCGCCAGCGATGGCGAGGTGCTCACCCGCGGCCCGCACGTGATGCACGGATACTGGAACCGGCCCGACGCGACCGCCGAGGCCATCGACGCCGACGGGTGGTTCCATACCGGCGACATCGGCGTCCTCGAGGACGGCTTCCTGCGCATCACGGACCGCAAGAAGGACATCATCGTGACGGCGGGGGGCAAGAATATCGCGCCGCAGCCCATCGAGAACGGGTTCAAGGCCAACAAGTACGTCTCGCAGGCGGTGATGATCGGCGACAAGCGCAAGTATCCCGTGGTCCTCGTCGTCCCGGAGTTCCCGGCGATCGAGCGCTGGGCGGCGCTGCACAACATCTACTGGACGGATCGCCGGCAGCTGCTGCAGATGCCGACCATCCAGCAGAAGATGGAGAAGGAGATCCGCGAGGAGTGCGAGCGGATGAAGCTCGCGAGCTTCGAAACGCCCAAGAAGGTGGCGCTGCTCGAGAACGACTTCACGGTGGAGCGGGGTGAGATGACACCGACGCTGAAGGTGAAGCGGCGCGTGATCGACAAGACGTACGCGGCGCTGATCGAGAAGCTCTACGAGGGGAGCGGGGAGTAGCGGGGATTCCTCAGCGTCGGCGCGTCAGGGGAACGACGTCGCCGACTTTCTCGGCCACCCAGTGCCGGTCATCGCGCGCCAGTTCGCGCGCGCCTGCTGGCACTCCGGCGCTGGCCGGCGCCACCAGGCGCCCGCCGGCGCGCAGGACGCGCAGGGCGTCGGTGGTGCGGGCCGGCGTGGCCTCATCGAGCGCGAGGCCGTGCAGCGACGCCGCGCCCAACGGCCAGCGGTCGCCGACGCCGCGCAGGATGCCCTGCCCCGTCGCGCCCACATCGCCGGACGCGGGGTCGACGAGGAGGAGGTCGACGTCGAGGATTGCCTGCAGCGCGCCCGCCAGGCCCGTCCAGGCGCCATCGAGCAGGTAGAGTCCGCGCTCCTCCAGTTTCAGCAGCGCGGCGGCCCGCATGGCTTCGTCCTCCGAAACGGGCATCGCCTGGCGTTCCACGCGATCGCCGAACCAGACTTCGCCGTCGCGCACCGCAAACTCCGCCCCGCACTCGGGGCAGCCGAGCGTCGCCTCGATGAGGTGGCGATGCGCCACGTGTGAGGCGGCCGCCACCAGCCAGGTGTCGGCGTGTTCGCTGGGGCAGCGCAGGCGGTCGATCAGTTCGACGAACACGGCGCGCCGCTCACTGCGGCGAGAGGCGCAGCTCGTACACGGACATGTGCGGCGGCTGGGACACGGCGTAGAGCACGGCGCGCGCCACATCCTCGGGTTTCAGCATCGACTCGCGCTTCGCGAGCGTCTTGCCCAGTTCCGCCTCGTGCGCGTCCCAGATTTCCGTGTCCACCGCGCCGGGCGAGATGAGCGTGGCCCGCACCCCAGTGCCGCGCGACTCGGCGTACAGCACCTCGTGCAGGGCGCGCAGGCCGTACTTCGAGGCGCTGTACGCGCCGTTCATCGGCCAGATGCTGCGATCCGCCACGGTACCGATGGACACCACATGGCCGCGGCGCCGCGCGCGCATCGCCGGCAGGAAGGCGTGCAGCACGCGGAACGGCGCCGCGAGGTTGACGTCGAGGGTCGCCGCGAACTCGTCGGGGTCCTGTTCGTGCAGCTTGGCGCGCGGATAGATGCCCGCGTTGTTCACCAGGATGTCGGGGGCGCCGCCTGCCCAGGCCGTGACCTCGTTCGCCAGGCGGGCGACGTCAGCCGCGCGGGTGCAATCGGCGACCACGGCGAGGTGGCCGACGCCGAGGGTGCGTTCCACGCGGTGCAGCGCTTCGGCGCCTCGGGCAACCAACGCGACGCGCGCGCCGGCGTCGGCGAGCGCGCGTGCGGTGGCGGCGCCGATGCCGCGCGACGCTCCGGTGACGAGGGCGAATCTCCCTTCCAACGCTTGGGGCACGGGCACGGACCTACCGGAGCGGGTTCGACGGCGCGTACGCGAGGCGCAGGAACTCGTCGCGTGTCTTGGCGTCGTCGCGGAACGCGCCGCGGAGCGCCGAGGTGATGGTCTTGGAGTTCTGCTTCTCCACGCCGCGCATCATCATGCACAGGTGGTAGGCCTCGATGACCACGCCCACGCCGAGCGGCTTCAGCACCTCCTCGATGGCGGCGGCCACCTGCTCGGTCAGGCGCTCCTGCACCTGCAGGCGGCGCGAGAAGACCTCGACGATGCGCGGCAGCTTGGAGAGCCCCACAATCTGGCCGTCCGGGATGTACGCGATGTGCGCCTTGCCGAAGAACGGGAGCATGTGGTGCTCGCACATCGAGTAGAGCTCGATGTCGCGCACCATGACCATCGAATGGTGTTCTTCCGCGAAGACGGCGTCGCCCACGACGTCGGCGACGTCCATCTGGTAGCCGCGTGTCAGCCAGGTGAGCGACTTCGCCACGCGGCTCGGGGTCTTGGCGAGCCCGTCGCGTTCCGGCTCCTCGCCGAGGAGCTCCAGCTGGCGGCGGACCAGGTTCTCGAACTCGAGGTAGCGATCGCCGCCGATGTCCGCACCGGCGCCGGTGGCATCGAACGGGTCAGCCGCCGCGTCGAGGCGGGCGGAGCGCAGCGGACGGGGGGACCGGGGGGCGTCAGCGGCCATCGTATTCGACCCAATTGTTTTCGGTTTCCCACAGGCGGAGGCGTGACAGCGTGCGCGGCTTCAGCGCCGGCTCGAGGACGCGCCAGAACATGAGGATAATGTTCTCGGCCGTGGGATTTGTTCCCGCCATCTCCGGGACGTCGAGGTTGAGGTTGTGGTGGTCCACGCGGTCGAGGAGCGTGCGGTTGACCAGCGCCTTGAGCTCGGCGAGGTCCATGACGTACCCCGACACGGGGTCGGGCGCGCCGGTGACCGAGACCTCAAGGGTGTAGTTGTGGCCGTGCCAGTTGGGCGAGTTGCACTTGCCGAACAGGCGGCGGTTCTCGTCGTCGCTGAGGGCCGGGTTGTGGATCCGGTGCGCGGCGTTGAAGGTCAGGCGGCGGGTGACGGTGAGGAGGGGCATGCGCACAATCTAACGCCGCCGGCCGCCAGTCGGCTCGTTCGCCCGGCGCGCCGTCCCGTGTTACAGTATGTCACTCGACCGCAGGCACTGCTTGCCGAGCCGTGGGGTTCGACGTACCTTCGCGGCTGGCAGCCTCGCATTGGCCACCGCCCCGTCACTCTGGGTCGGGGCCCGCGTCGACCTGACCGACCTGTTTTGATGACTCGTCCTACCCCTCCCGAAAGCGCGTCGCGTCCCCTCCGTGACGGCTCTCTGACGCTTCGCCTCCTCGGCGAACCCTGTCTGTGCGGCCCGGGGGAGGCCGGTTCGGAGCGGCGCGTTCTCGGCGTCGGCAAGCCGCTCGCGCTGCTCACCTACCTCGCCGTCTCGCCGCAGCACGAAGCCACCCGGGACTTCCTCGCCGACTTGTTGTGGGGCGGTGACTCCGTCTCCGATCCGGCGCACAGTCTCCGCAACGCGCTGGTCTCGCTCAAGAATGTGGTTGGCCACGATGTCGTCGAGGCCAGCGCCAGTCGCTGCCGCCTCCGCCGCGCGTTTCCCAGTGATCTCGACGCGCTCGAAGCGGCGATTCGGGACGGCCGGCTCGCCGAGGTGACCGAGAGATACACGGGCGAGTTCTTCGCGGGCTTCGCCGCCCCCGGTTGTCAGCAGTTCGAACTCTGGTGCGAGAGTGTGCGGCATCGCCTGCGCACCGACGTGGCAAACGCCGCCGATGTGCTGGCCCGCCGGCTGCTCGACGCGGGTCGCGCGCGCGACGCGGTGCAACTCGCGCGTCGCATCGCGGAGATCGAGCCGTTTGGCCAGCGGGCGCGGCGCATACTGCTCGAATCGCTGATCGCCGCCGGAGATGACCTTGGCGCGCTCACCGAAGCGGCCGTGATCGAGCAATGGCTTCGGATGGAGGACTTCGACGCGGAACCCGCCACGAAGGCGCTGCTCGCCCAGGCGCGCCGAGGCAGGAGCACGGGACGGCGCTCGAGCGGGGAGACCCGCAGCCCCCTCACGCCGGATCTGGTCGGTCGCGAAGCCGAGTTCGCGGACATCGTCGCGGCGTGGGACCGCGCGCGAAGCCGAGGCCCGGTGTTCGTGGCCGTTGCCGCCGGCGCGGGCGTCGGGAAGTCGCGGCTCCTCGCTGACGCCGCCAACCGCCTGCGCGCCGAACGCGGCCGCGTCGTCGAAGTCCGCGCGCTGCCCGGCGAGCGGGACCTGCCGTTCGTGCTGCTGGCGGCCCTGGTCGCAACCCTCGCGCCTCTCGTCGAGGCCTCGAGCATCTCCAAGAGCGCCGCGCGCGTCCTTGCCTCGCTCGATCCCTCGCTCGCCGATCGATACGGCGTGACGCCGGATGCTGGCGCCGGCGATCAATTGCTGCGCCGGGCCTTCGCCCTGCGCGAACTGCTCGAGGCGATCGCGGAGCGCAAGTCCACGGCGATCTTCCTCGACGACATGCACTGGGCCGACGACGCGTCGGTGGATGCCATTCTCGCGGCACTCACGCGCCTGCCCGACGCGCGTGTGCTGATCGTGACCGCGTCGAGGCCCGGCGTGCGTCACCCGCTCCCACCCGAGCGCACGGGGACCATCGCGCTGCATCCGCTGAGCACAGACCAGCTCGGGCAACTGGTGGCGAGCATCCGTCCGTTGCCGAACACGCGCTGGGCGACCGAGGTAAGTCGGTGCCTGCAGGCGGCAAGCGGTGGCGTTCCGCTCTTCGCGATCCTGGCACTGCGCAGCGCCGAGGACGCCGGCTTGCTGGTGGCCGGCGAGACGGAATGGGAGTGTCCCGACCCCGCGGCACTGGTCGGCCACCTCACCCAAGGCACGGTGCTGTCGCAGAGCCTGCGCGATATCTCGCCGCGTGCGGCGCGCATTCTCGCGCTGCTCGCCCTCGCCGGACGCTCGGTGCCCGTGTCGTTTCTGCGGGCGCCCGCCGCCGAGTCCCCGACGGACCCTCACGGCAATGCGCTGTCGGACCTCGAGCGGCGCGCGCTGATCATCCGGCACGGCGACGCGTGCAGCATCTCACATGACCTTGTCACGGATGCAGCGCTGGCCGCGCTCTCCGATGCCGATCGCGTGCGTTGGAGCCGCGCCCTTGGCGCCGCGATGCTCGCCACGGACGAGCCGCCGTGGGTCGAACGCGGCGCGCGCCTGCTCGCCGACGTCGAGCCCGCGGAGGACCTGGCTCGGCGACTCACGCCGGTGCTGCGGACGCTTCGAGTCGCGTCCGGCGTGTCGATGTCGAGGCTCATCGCGTCGTGGCTCGGACAGTCCGCGCACCACCAAGCGACGGCCGCGGCCGTGGCGCGCCGCCTGCCCGTTACCGTTCGACTGCGGCCGTTCCGACGCCGGCTGCTGGCCGCCGGCATCTTCGGGTCCGGGGCGCTGCTGATCGGCGCGTGGCGCGCGGCCAACCCGGCGCCGCAGCCTGACGCGGAGCTTCGCGTCTTCGTCCCTGGACCGGGCACGGAACGACGCGTTGTGGAAGTGCCGCTCCACCGGGATGGCTGGAACGCGTCCGCTCCGCTTCCGGTCACCATCCGTTCGGAAGAGAACGGCGTCACCGGCGAAGCTCGCTTGCGTGAGGGGAGCCTCATTTCTCTCGCGGTGCATTCGGGGCTTCGGGTGCAGGTCTTCAGCGACTCCGGCGGCAGCGACGTCGTGCGCGTCGATGCCGATGGACGCCGCACGCGTCTCACCAGCGCGGTCGGCGATGACGTTCCGTCCAGCTGGTCGCCAGACGGGCGCTTCGTCGCCATGACTTCATCGCGCTGGAGTCCAGCGCGCCATCACCACCTGGCGATCCTTGACTTGGCGTCGGGCCAGGTGCGGCCGATCGGCAGCGGGCGCGGATTCGAGATGACCGTTCGCTGGAGTCCGGACGGCAGTCGCCTCGCCTTTGTACGCAAGTATCTCGACGAACGGCTGCCCGAACTCTGCACCGTGGACGTCGACGGACGCGACGAGCACTGTCGGCCGGGACAATTCACCGATGGCGTCCTCGTCCTCGGATGGCTCGATGACGCGCACCTCCTGGTGAATCGGAGCCAATCAGACGACAAGTCGGTGGTGGCCTCGCTCGCCGTCGACGGCCCGGGGAGCGAACAGGTCATCGCCACCTCGGCGTGGGCGCCAACGCTCTCGCCCAACGGCCGGTGGATCGCGTGGCAGATGGCGGCGAGCGGCCACAGTGACATCCGGGTGGCGCCCACTGCGGACCTCACACGGTCGCGCGTCGTCGCCGATGAGCGCTTGGGAACCGCCGTGAGCACGCTGGGATGGAGCACGCGCGGCCTCGGTGCGCCGTACGTCGCAGCACTCCGGTTTGATGCGCCCACGGACACGCTGTTCGTCGGCGTTCCTCACCGCGCCCCAGTGCTCGCACTGTGGAGCAATGGCGATCGCGCGCCGGCCAGGCGCCTCCGGTGGTCGGTTGACGACAGCACGACGGCGCGCGTGGACACCCTGGGCACGATCGTCGCGAATCGCGAGGGCCCGGTCACCGTCGCCGTAACGACCGGCGGATGGCGCACGGCGCGTCACACGTTCATTGCCGTCGCGCGGCGCGATCGTGTGGTGCTTCGCGAGGCGTGGGCGAGCGGCACGAGCCGGTGGCGACTATTCGGCGATCCCCACCCACGCATTGTTGACGACACCTTCGGCCGCGCGCTCTCGAACGAGGGCGAGGGCACGTACTACAGCGGCGCGTATCTCGGGCAGTTACTTCATGCGCGCCACGGACTGGCCGTCGATGCCATCGTGCGGACACCGGTGACCGAACTGCAGTGGCAGTCGCTGCTGCTCGGACTGAACGCTGCCAATGACACGATCGCCCTCTCGAAATGGGACCATCGCAGCGGCTATCCGCCGGCTCTCTCGACGACTACGGGGCTTGGCTCGTGTATCATGCAGTACCCGAGCGCAGAGGGAGTCAACGGACTTCGCAGTGTGCTGGCAACTCCATTTCCGAATGCGAGTGTCGACTTCGACGCGCGCCGACTCGCGCACGGCGCACCCTGGCACCTCCGCCTCCAGGTCTTTCCCGACGGCCGCTGCGGAGTGGCACTTGATGGGCGGCCGCTCGCGATCTCGTCCGAACGCTTCGAGCGCGGCATGCCGATGCTGCTCATGACCTACGGCAGCTCCTGGCGCTCCCGCATGCTGCTCGGACCGGTCACGATCAGCGAAGGCGTGCCGGGCGACATCGACTGGACGATCCTCGGCGACAACCCCAGACGCACAACGCCCCGCTCACCAAGGTGAACGGGGCGCTGCACCAAGAGTCGGAACGAAGCGGGGTTTTTGAAGCCCTGTCGAATGTTGAGCCCCTCACCCGGCCTTCCGACTTCCCCCAGTGAGGGCATGTCGTCAGCTGAGATGTCGGAAGCCACTCGGAGGACTTGTTGGCTCAAAAAAGGAGTCCGCTTCGCCCCTTCGCGATCAACAATAGCATCGGGGATCGGGGCGGGAAAGGGAGCGGACGCAGCCACCGACCTTCGCTGACTTTCGCGCAGCGCCATCGTCCGCTTACCTTCCAGCACATGCCCTACATCGTCTCCGGCCTCGCCCTGATCGTCGTCTGGGGATTCGCCACGGTCTTCTACCACGCGCCGGGCTGGATTCACCTGCTGCTCACCGTCGGGCTGTCGCTCTGCGTCTACGGCATCGTCAAGCCGCAGACGACAGGCAGGAAGTAGCGCGGCCCGTCGCGTCGCCGACCTAGATCTCCCAGTTCGACAGCACCACGCCCGTGGCCGGGACCTGCTCCGGGTAGCCGGCGAGCGTCATGCGCAGGTCGGTCCACCGCACGCGCGCCCCCGTCGCCACCAGCGCCTGATAGGCACCGGTGTACTCACCCTGGGTGCGGATCGCGGCCCGCGCCGTCCCGCAGTCGCGCGCGTAGCCGCTCACCGCGGCCAGCAGGGCGGGCAGCTGCTGCACGTCGCGCACCGCGAGCTTTAGCACCCGCACCTCATCGCGCGGGCGGCCCTCGACGAGCGCCGCCTCGTGGCACAGCGCAAAGCCCTCCACGCCGTCACGCCCTTTGAGGAGCACGGTGTCGCCGATGCCGAGCGCGCGCGTCAGCTGGATCTCGCGCGAGAAGTCGACGCCGGGCTGCAGCGACTGCACGAGCCTCGCACAACTCGCGAGCGCCCGCTCGGCGTCGGCCGCGCCCAGGCGCGACAGCAGCGTGCAGCGGCCGGGGCGCGCCTCGAAGGAGAACGTCACCGTGAGGTGCGCCGGGATGAAGCCGAGGCGCGAGTAGAAGCCGATGTTGTCCATCGTGCGCGGCATCGTCTCGAGCCCGATGACCGCACAGCCGCGCGCCCGCAGGAAGTCGATGCCGCACGACACGACCGTCTTGCCGAGCCCCGTCCCCTGCCACTCGGGACGCACGGCCAGCGGCCCCATCCACCCCTCGGTTCCCGACTGGTGCGCCACGTTGAACGCCACGAGGCGGTCGTCGATGTCGGTCCAGCACATCGCGCCCTCGCCCGCATCGTCGATCGCGTAGCGCCAGATGGCGGGATTCAGGGGCGGGACGCGCACGCCCGTGAGTCCGTCGCGGCGGTAGCGATCCGAGAAGGCGTCGGAGAAGAGGTGATTGAGCGCCGGGATGTCGGCGAGCGTCAGCGCGCGCTGGTGCACGCCTCGCGGATGGGGCGCCGCCGCCGCGCTCACGACTCCGCCCCGCCGTCCGCCGCCCCCGCCGTCGCCAGCAGCGCGTCGGCACCCACCGGCAGCTCGGCATCACCGCGCGTGACCCGTGACGCGCCCGACTTCTCGTCGTTCGCGATCACGAAGACCTGATCGAGGCCGTCGCGCACGTCGTCGATGTGGGTGATGACGATCACCTGGTCGAACCGGTCGCGCAGCGCGCGCAGCAGGCCGATGACGTTCTGGCGACGCACCTCATCCAGCGACCCGAAGACCTCGTCGAGAATGAGCAGCGAGAAGGGCTGGCCGCTGCGCTCCGCGATCATCTGCGAGATGGCCAGGCGCAGCACGAGATTGGCGAGGTCTTCCTCACCGCCCGAGATGACGGGGAGCGGGACCCCGTCCTCGAGGATCGAGATGCGGTATTTCTCGTCGAGGTCGAGCTCGCTGTAGCGCGCGTCGGTCAGCGCGGCGAGGAATCCGCTCGCGAGCTCGGAGATCTCGGGGCGCATCTGGTAGTTGAGATCGGTTCGCAAGTCGGAGTAGGCGCGATACAGCTCGTCGTGCAGCCGCTTGTCCGCCTCGATCGCCGCCACGCGCTCGCGCCGCTCGTCGAGGTCGCGCTGCGCCGCGACCACGCGATCGCGGTCCGACGACGCGAGCCGGGCCTCCCCTTCGGCGTTCAGCACGGCCATCGCCGCCGCCTGCACCGCGCCGGTTGCGGCGGCGTGGGCACTGCCGAGCGCCGCATACTCCTCCTCGGAGTGGGCGATCGTCCCGAGGCGCGCCGCGATCTGCTCGCG
This sequence comes from Gemmatimonadaceae bacterium, assembly GCA_036504815.1. Lineage (NCBI taxonomy): Bacteria > Pseudomonadati > Gemmatimonadota > Gemmatimonadia > Gemmatimonadales > Gemmatimonadaceae > Gemmatimonadaceae bacterium. Next base: position 76,394 of record DASXUN010000001.1, read on the forward strand.
CTTGCCGTGCGCCGCGGCCATCGCGCGCTGCGCCGACTCGAGCTCGCGCCGCAGCGCCGGCTCGCGCTCGACCTGCGTGTTGAGCCGGTTGGCCTGCGTGCTCAGGGCCGCGAGCTGCTCGAACTGCTCCTCGAGCGCCAGGTGCCGCTCGCGCACGTAACCCCCCGGGAGCGAGGCGAGTTCGGCCGCCAGCGCCGCGTGCCGCTGTTCCTTCTGCCCGAGTTCGCGCGCCAGCTGCTCGAGCTGGCCGACGGCCACCTGCGTGCGCGCCAGTTTCCGCTCCAGCGCACTGACTTCCTGCATGGCCTGTCGCCGTTCCTCATCGAGCGCGGCGATGTCCTCGGGCATGCCCTCGAGCTGCTCGAGCCGCTGGCGGAAGTACAGGCCGTCGGCGCTGACCGCCTCGATCTGCGTCTCGAGGAAGTCCATCACGCTGTGGTAATGATCGCCGAGCGGCCGGCTGCAGGTGGGACACTGCCCTTCCTCTCCCGCCGACTTGAGCTTGTCCTTCTGCTCACGCAGCTCCTGATAATGCGCGCGCAGCGCGTTCCGGCGCGTCTCCGCCTCCTGCCGGTCGCGCACCCACTCGGTGCGACGCAGCTCAAGACGCCCCTGCAGCTCCTCCAGCCGGTGGCGCTTCTGCTCCATCTCATCGGTGAGCTGTTCCTCGACTGCCGGCGCCGTCTCGAGGCGCGAGCGCCCTTCCCGCAAGTGCTGCAATTCGGTGGCGAGCTCGTGCGCCGCCTCCTGCAGCGCCTGCCGGCGGCCATTCGACACCGCGAGTTCGCGCTGGCGCGTGAGCTCCTCGCCGACCTCATGGAACGGCGCGAGCGCCTCCGCGAGCGGCACGAGCTGCGCGCGCGCCTCGGCGACGTGCAGCAGCTCCCCCTCCACGCGCTCGACGGTGCGCGCGAGCCCGGTGAGCTCGGCGTCGACAATGCGGCGCTCCGCGTCGAGGCCCTGCAGCTCCTCGCGGGCGCGCTGCGCCTCCGCCCAGCGCGGCTGGAGCGTGCTGAGCGCCTGCTGCGCGCGGGCCTGCTCGACCGCCGCGGCGGCCGCGCGCGCCTGCGCATCGCGGAGCCGCGCCTCGGCGTCGGCGAGCTGCCGCGCGAGGACGTCCGGGTCCGGCATCCCGGCCCGCATGCCGTTGCTTTCGTTGCGCAGGGCCTTGCGTCGCTCGTCGCAGAGGTCCTGCGCCGCCCGGAGCTTCTCGTAACCCAGCACGCGCGAGAGGAACTGGGCGCGGGCGGCCGCGGTCAGGGTGGCCATCACCGCGAGCTGCTTCTGCGCGGTGAAATAGGTGTTGTCGAACTCGTCGAGCGACATCCCGAGCTTTCGCCGGATGACGTCGGTGACGGCCGACGCCCCCGTCGCGATGGGACGCTCGCCGCCGTCCACGTACAGGTCGGCGGTGGTCAGTGCGCGGACGAGGCGGAACCGATGTCCGCCAAGTTCGAAGTCGAGCTCGATGCGCACGGGCGAGCGCGCGCTGGCCCGGGCGAACCGGATGGAGTCCACGGTCCCGCGCGTGGCGTCGCCGCCGTAGAGCGCCCACTTGATCGCCTCGAGGATCGTCGTCTTGCCGCACCCGTTCGGCCCGATGATGCCGGTCAGCCCGCTGTCGAACTGCAGCGTGCTGTCCGCGTGCTGGCGGAAGTTCACGAGGCGAAGGCGCGAGAGCCTCACGTCTGCTCCGTCTCGTCGACGCCGCGCACGGCCATGTCCTGCTCGGCGTCGCGCAGGTAATGCTCGCCCAGTTCCACCAGGCGGTCGCGGTCGATGTCGCTCGTCAGCACGCGGCTGCGCAGCGCCTCCCGCAGCGTGTCCGCGAGCGACGGCCGCCGGCCCGGCGCGCCGCTCTCCGCGACCGCGGTGCGCACCACGTTGGGACGGCGCGTGTCGAGGACGAAGTGCAGCGCGCGCCGCTGGAATTCGCGCAGGCGCTGATGGTCGAGCTCGCGCACAACGTGCCGCGGCACGTCGCGCACGACCAGGCGCACGACCTTGCCGTCGATCCCGCCGTCCGGGCACTTCTCGACGGCAGCGGCGATCGCCGCGTCCAGGTCGGCCGCCGACATGCCGCGGCCGCTGACTGCTGGCAGATCGATGATCTTCCGCGTGACGGGCAGCGCATGAAACGTCTGCTTCCCGGTCGCGAGGTCGCGCTCGATCAGCCCCTTGCCGGGAAGCTTCGCCGCCTTCTCCTCGGCGTACTCGCCCCAGCTGTTCGTGCTGGTGTAGTCAATCGAGCCGCAGTAGTACGCGTTGGGCCCGACCTTGCGGTACACGTGGTAGTGACCGAGGGCGACATAGTCCCACCGCTCGTGCGAGACCGCCGACGCGGGAATCGGCATCGAGGCGCGTTCGTCCTCGCGGGCCCCTTCGGGCAGCGCCCCTTCCACCTCACCGTGCAGCAGCAGGATGTTGTGCTTGTAGTCGAGGTCGGGCGACAGGTCGACGCTTCCCGGCGGCAGGTCGGGAACGGCGAGGATGGCGAGGTCGTGCTCGGGAAAGGTCAGCCGGCGCGGCGTCACGTCCACGATGTGGAAGTTCAGCTGCTCGAAGAGGCGGAGAATGCACGTCGTCTCGCTCGAGCGCGGCATGTCGTGGTTGCCGGCGACGATGACCACGATGGCGTTCGGCAGGGCCGTGCGCAGCCGCAGGAACTGCGCGAAGGCGTGCAGGATGGCCGGGTTGGTCGGCCGCACCGTGTGAAAGACGTCCCCGCCGATGAGCACCAGTTCGGGCGCCAGCGCGATGACCTTGTCCATCGCGCGCGTGAACGATGCCGCCACGTCCGCCTCGCGCTGGTTCTTGCCCGCGGGCGTGACGCGCTGGAACTGCCGGAAGCCGAGGTGGAGATCGGAGAGGTGGACGAGTCGCACGGGGCGCGGACGTGGGTCAGGAAAATGTAGTGGGTGGGACGGAGGGCGACAGAGCACGACGGCGTACCGCCGAGAACGACGGAATACCACAGAGTACGACAGAGTGCCACAGAATACGACGGAGTACATACGGAGCACGGCAGGAAGGCACCGGATCACCCGAGCCATCCGCTGTCGTGGTCCGTGGCACACCGTCGGATTCCGTCGTACTCCGCCGGTCAGGACCCGTACGGATCCCGGCTCTCCGACCCGGCCAGCGGCAGCGCGGCGGCGGGCGGCGACGGGCGTTCGGCCGTCACCCGCCCCCGGAATTGCGCCCGGAAGTAGGCCTTCACGTCCTCCGGCCGCGCCTGCAGGGTGCGGTTCCGCGCCCGCAGCACGTCGTCCTCGGCGGCCGCCACGATCGCCTGCTTCACCCACTCGATGGTGATCGAGGGATCGAGACCGCGCAGGGTGCGCGTGACCGCCACCTCGAGCGACGGCTCGGGCTCCGCGGGGAAACGCTCCACGCCGTCGCGCCCACCCATCACCGCGGGCCGCGGGAACCGCACGAAGACCGGTTGCGCGAAGTGCGGATGCCGCACCATCAGCTGGCCCTTGTCGAGCGTCGAGAGCTTGATGCGCGTCGCCGGGGCGAGCGTCGCGTATCCCGGCGTCGCCAGCTCGTCCATGTCCATGCGCCCGAACAGCGCGGTGCCGCAATTCCCCACCACGCGCCGGTGCACCTGCGACCGGAACTGCTGGGCCGCGAACAGCACGAGCCCCAGGTAGCGCCCGCGCTCGGCGATGTCGAGCAGCATCTGCCGCACATACGTGTCGGGTCCGTCCGACGGCGCGTACTTGTTGAGTTCGTCCACGAAGACGATCACGTGGTCCACGCCCAGCGTGCGACGCTCGAGCTGCTCGCGCAGTTGCGAGACGACCCGCGCGAAGATCAGGTCCTGCGCATCCTCCTCCGCCGCGGCCACGTCGATGACGTAGACCGCGCGGTCGCGGAAGGCGCCGAACGGCAGGTCGTTGGCGGTGCCGTCGTCGGTGACGAGCCCGCGGCAGCGCGTGGAGATGTTCGTGAGCCGGTTGCGCACCTTGCGGATGGTCGCCACGTGATGGGTGCGCCAGGTCTCGGCGTCATGCGACTCCATGCCGCGCAGGACGTCGCGGAACCACTGCTCGAGGTCCGAGAACGACCGCACCGTGTGCGCCCGCGGGAGCATGGCGTCAGTGAACTCCTGGTTGACCACGCGCTCCCGGATGAAGTCGATGAGCGCGTCCGCCTTGGCATCCACGTCGTCCTTGTTGAGGAGCACCTCGGCGTACTGCAGGACTTCGCGCAGGCCCCACGACAGCGGATGCACGTTGTGCGCCAGCGCCGGGTGGGACCGCAGCGTCGCGAGCGCGTGGCCGCGCGCCGTCCACGGCGCGTAGTACTCGACATCCTTGAACGGTTCCGCGGGGACGCCGGCGGCCTCGTACAGGGCGCGATCGGCGTCATCGAGCCGGTCGGAGGGCTGGTCGAGAAAACAGAGGTCGGGCCCTTTGACATTGAAGCAGACGGCGGCCACGCTCCCCTTCTGCTCGGGGAAGTGCGCGAAGATCGAGCTGAGCAGCCACTCCACGGCGCTCGTCTTCGTCGCCAGGCCCGACACCCCGGAGATGTTGAGGTGCGCCGCCTCCGGCCCGAGGAGGAAGTCGGCATCGAGGAAGATCGGACTCTGCATTTCCGCCGAGCGATAGACGCCAATCGGAATCGCGGTCCGCTGCCCGTCGCGCAGGTAGCCGTCCATGCGGAGCGCCACGGCGATGTCGGCGTCGGTCGTGAGATGGACCGTGCCCATGGGCACGGGCTGCAGCGGCTCGTCCGGGACGTGTCGCAGCGCATGCGCCGTGTACAGGCGAATCTCGGTGCGGTCCGTCGGGGCGCGCAGGGCGCTCGCCGGATCGCCGTCGGCGCCGAGGACGTCGTGCAGCGGCGACTGCAGGTCCGTGTATGAGAATCCCTCCACGACCACGCCGTAGACGCTTACCAGGCGCCCGTCCGTTGACGGCGGCCCTTCGACGCGCACGATGGTCCCGATCCCCACCGGCGCGTCGAGCGCGGTCCAGAAATGGAACTCGTGCGGCGTGTTGGGACGGCGCTCGGTGGCGACGACTCGGCCAATCGGCATCGGGATACGATTCAGGATGTGGATTCCGGATCGCGCATCCGGATTCCGATTTGGGATTGCGATGGGCGATTCCGGCCCGGAGCGCCGACGGGCGCATCTGAGTGCGCGTGACGGGCGCCACTCACCGGGTCACCGCCCGCAGGTACTCCTCCGTCAACCTAACGCCGTACGCCATCGCCCCCCAGCGGGGATCCGGCAGCGAAAGCGGCGAACGCTCGGCCAGCAGCCATCGCGACACCAGGTCGGCGCGCTCGGTGGTCGCGCCGTCGAGCGCGACTTCCACGCGGACGAGCCCCCAGAGCGCATCGCGTGCCGATGGTGCACGGAGCCGCAGGTACCAGCTGGCCACGGCCGCACGACGCGGCGAGGTGACCGTGAAGGCGGTGGTCCGCTCGCCGGCGGCGAGCTCCAATACCAGCGGAAGCGCGTCGCCGTCCACGTAGAGCGTGCGATGCGATTTCACGACGCCGATGGCCAGCGGGCTGTGCGCGGCCGCGCCGGCGGCGGCGATGCCGCCGTCCACGAAGAGCGGCCCGTCGCCGGCGCCGCACCAAAGCTCGGCGCACCACGTTTCCGAAGCCTCCCGCCGGCGCTGCACGGCGCTCAACGCCCGCGAGGTCAGCTCCTGCGGATGCCACGGTCCGCCCTCGCCGGCATCGAGCGTGTCGCGCACGTCGTACGCCGCCTCCAGCGCGCGCCAGGCCGCATCGCCCACCGCGGCGCGCGGCACAAAGAGCGCGCGTTCGATGCGAACGCCGTCCGGACGCCACGCCACCAGCGTGCGTTCAGACCGTCGACGGATGGCCGCGGCCACCGTGCCATGCACCAGCGGCACGCCCCCCGGCCAGTGCGCCAGCACGCGGCTCTCCTGAATGCCGTCGAGAAAGGCCGCGATGCCGATCACCGGTTCACCTTCCAGGCGGCGCGCGCGGATCGACTCTCCCTCCAGCGGTTCGGCCCGCTGGAGTCGCGGCGGCTCGCTCGCCGCAGGGCGGAGCTCGAGCGCCGGTTCGGCGGCAGCCACCACCGCGCCCGCGTGGCGCAGCGCCCGCAGGGCGTCGCGCACGCTTGCGGCCCCCCCCGATGGCGGGTACGTTGGCGCCATGCGCCGTTCCGCACTCATGCTGAGCATCCTAGTCCTCTCGACGGGATGCGACAAGGCGAAGAAGGAGTCGGCCGACGACCGGCCGCCGCCGCCGTCGTTCGACGTGTCGACCAAGCCGCCGCTGGTCTTCCAGGCGTTCGGCAACCTCGACTCCACGCGCCTCGTCCCCATCGCGGCCGTCATTGACGGCACGGTGAAGGCGATCGTACTCCCGGGTGCCGACTGGCGCCGACTCGACTCGCTCTACTTCCAGCCGGGCACGGAGTACCCCGTCTATCGCGACGGGCAACTGGCGGGGGCGGTGACGGTCACGCGGCGCATGTGGCAGCCCGACAGCGAGCCGCTCTATTTCCTCCCCGGCTGCCGTGAAGTGCGTCCAATGGCCGAGGTGAAGCTCAAGACGCAGGTGTCGCTTGACCCCGCCTTCGAGTTCCTCTCGCTCAGCACGCCGTTGAAGGGCGGCAACAGTCGCGGGCAGGAGCCGCCTGATGTGACCGCCGCGGCTCGCGAGGTCGCGTTGCTGGCGCTGCGCACCCAGGGACTCGACGCCGCCGACATCGACACGGCGGCGTTCAGTGCGCGCGCCATTCACATGTCGAACGGCGGCGGCGTCACGCTGGTCGCCAATCAGGTGGACCCGAACGCCGGCGATCAGGGGCCGGGGGCTGGCCACACGACGCATTTCCTCGTGCTCGGCGACAACCCCGACGGCAAGGGCTATCAGGTGACCTACAAGCACCTCGAGAGCGGCGAAGCGCGCCTGGTGGAGTTCCAGCGCATGCTCGACCACCTCGACCTGACGGGCGATGGCACGGATGAGGTCTTCCTCGAGTCGTGGCGGTACGCCGGCACCAACGAGTTGATCGTCCTCTCGCGCGCCAACGGCAAGTGGCATGAGGCGTTGAGGGTGCCCCAGGCGTGGTGTTTGAGGCAGAGATAGACAACCGGCAAGCAACAGAGAGACAACAGAGGCGGCGCCCAGGATCTGGAGCGCCGCCTCTGTTGTCTCTCTGTTGTTTCTCTGTTGTCTCTCTGTTGTTTCTCTGTTCCGCTCAGTCCTACTCGACCCCGATATTGAACGCCCCCTCCATATCCTGCCTCGAGTAGGCCCGGAAGGCCGTGAGCGTCATGGTGCGCTGGAGACCCGGCACCTTGGGGAACTCCTCCGTCACGACGTGCGCGATCTCGCCGTATTCGGCCACCTTGATGATGCAGACGAGATCCCACTCTCCCGATACCGAATAGACATCGCTGACCCCGGCGATGCCGGCGAGGGCGGCCGCGCATTTTGGAATGAGCGCAGGTTCAGCTCTGACGAGGACGATCGTGGTAATCATGGGATCACGCGGAACGGGTGAAAAGTCGACAGTGGCAACACCACCAACATAGCACCAACCGGGCGCGCGTCACGCCGTCCAGGCACGCACAATGGCGTGCATGCCGGCGTCGACATCAGCACGCGCGGCAGCATACGAGACGCGCACCCACTCGGGCGTGCCAAAGGCCGCCCCCGGCACCACCGCAATCCCTTCGCGCTCCAGCAGCGTCGTCGCAAACGCGGTCCCGTCACCGCCCGGCGCCTTGAAGAAGAGGTAGAATGCCCCCTCGGGCTCGATGAGTTCGAGCCCCGGAATCGCCGAGAGAATCGCCCGGGCTGCGTCACGGCGCTCGCGGAACTCAGCCACCATCATGGCGATTGCCGCGTCGGCCTCCGGCTTCCGCGTGACCGCCGCCAGCGCCGCGTACTGCGACTCCGTGGCCGCGTTGGACGTGGTGTGCGACTGCAGGGCGGTCATCGTCTGCGACAATGCGCGTGGCGCGACGGACCAGCCGATTCGGAACCCGGTCATCGCGTACGCCTTCGCCACGCCGTTCACGACGACAATGTGGTCGCGCCGAGCGGCGACATCGAGCATCGAGGGCGCCTCCGGCAGGCGATAGGTGATGCGCCCGTAGATCTCGTCGCTGATGATCCACCAGCCGCGCGCCGACGCCAGGTCGGCGATGGCGGCCAGCTCTTCGGCCTCGTAGACCGCCCCCGTCGGGTTTGACGGCGAGTTCAGCATCAATCCCCGCGTGCGCGGCGTGGCGTGCTGCGCCAGCAGCGCGGCCGTCACCTTGAGGCCGCGCGACGGGTCGCCGGGCACGCTCACGACGTTCGCCCGCGCCAGCCCGACCATCTCGGCGTAGCTCACCCAGCTCGGCACCGGGAGCAGGACGTCGTCGCCGGGGCCAAAGAGGGCGAAGGTCGCATTCTGCAGCGACTGCTTGGAGCCGGTGGAGACGACGACCTCGCCCGCCGTCACCGGCTCTTCACGGCCAGCCCGGCGGCGCGTGGCCTCGGCGGCGATCGCCTCACGCAGCGGCGCGATCCCTTCAACGGCCGTGTATCGGGTCGCCCCGGCGTCGAGCGCCGACTTGGTGGCGTCGAGGATGAAGGCCGGCGTGTCGAAATCCGGCTCCCCCGCCCCGAGGTCGATGATCGATCGGCCGGCCGCACGCAACGCCCTGGCCCGCTGGGAAACCGCGATGGTGGCCGACTCCTTGAGGGAGGCGACGTTGGGCGACGGTACGAAGGGGTGCGACATGGACAGGCCGGGCTCCCGTTTGGAGGGCCGGGGATAAACGCAGTAGATTGAGGGCGCACGAAAAATTAGCGTCACGTCGACGCTGACGCCATTGACAATCGAGGTCGTAGTGAGCGCTTCACCCACCGCCGGCACCGTCGGCCGCAACACTTCCGTCGCCCATTTCCTCGCCCCGCATTGGGGCCGCATCGCCGAACGGCTTGGGCCGGTGATCGACCGCGAAGGCGGTGAGCCGGGCTCGGCGCCCGTCGCGCTCCTCTGCGTTCCCGACTCGGGCGCCGCGGTCGAGCTGGCCGCGGCCCTGCGCACCGCCCGCCCGGCGATTGCGCGCATTCTCCCCGTGACCGATGCGTTGCGCGCGGCGCGTGTCATCAAGACGTGCGGGGCCCCGATCATCATCGCCACGCCGGCCGACATCGAGCGCCTGCTCTCTGCGTCGGCACTGCCGCTCGATACGGTGCAGGTGATCGCGCTCGTCGGCGCGGAGGAGTTCCAGGCCGACCAGTTGGCGACGGTGATGGCCTCGGTGCCGAAGGAGGCGCGGCGCGTGCTCGTTGCTTCCGAGGCGACCCCGATGGTGGAGGTCTTGCTCGAGCGCTACTTCCACAAGGCGCATCGCCTGGCCGACGATTCCGCCGCCGATGCAACGCCCGCGGCTGTGCAATACGCCTGTGTGCGCAGCCTCGGCGCCGCCGCGGCCGTGCCCGGCATTCTCGACGACCTCGACCCGCCGTCCGCCGTTATCGTCACTTCCGACGCGGCCGCGGTGCGGACGGTGCTCGCCGCGTCCGGCTATCCGGACGATGCGACCATCGTGCAGGTGACCGAGGGAAGCGCGCCGACGAACGTCGCGCTGGTGGTCTTCGCCGGGTTGCCCTCGCCGGCCGCGTTCGAGGCCGCGATGTCGGCACAGCCCGGCCGCGCCGTGGCACTCATCGGTCCGCGCCAGCTGGCGGCGCTGCGCCGGCTCGCCGGCCCCAGCGTCACGCCGTACACCACGCGCCGCGCGACCAGCACGGCGCGCGCCGAAGAGGCACGCCTGCGCAAGGAGCTGAAGGCGGTGCTCGACGGATCGTATCCGGCGCGCGAGATCGTCTCCCTCGAGCCGATGCTCGCCGAGTATGACGGCGTCGAACTCGCGGGCGCCGCGCTGCGTCTGCTGGAAGGCGCGCGCAGCACGATGCCGACACCGGCGCCAGCCGCCGCCGCCACACCGGCGCCGGAGCGGAGCGCTCGCGCCCCGCGATCCGATCGGCCGAGTGGTCCGCGCGCGGACTTTCCGCTCCGCGATCCGATGGAGCGTCCGAAGGCGCGGTTCGTGGATCGCACGGTGCGCCGCGATCGCGATGAGCGCCCGCCGCGCCGTGGCGCGGGAGACCAGGCCCCACGTCGCAGCACGGGGGACAAGCCACGCGGGTCGTTCGGCGACAAGCCGCGCGGATCCTTTGGCGACAAACTGCGGGGATCGTTCGGCGACAAGCCGCGCGGGTCCTACGGCGACAAGCCGCGGGGATCGTTCGGCGACAAGCCACGGGGCGGCTTCGCCGGCAAGCGCACGGACTTCAGCGACAAGCCGCGGGGCGGGGGCCCGCGCCGGCCGCGGGGTGAACGGTGACGCAGCACTTCCAGTTGACCGGCGGCTGGGTGGAGGTAATCGCCGGTTCGATGTTCAGCGGAAAGAGTGAAGAGCTCATTCGCCGCGTGCGGCGGGCGATGATCGCCAAGAAGCGCGTGCAGGTGTTCAAGTCGCACCTCGACAACCGGTATACCGGCGTCTTCGCGGTCGGCTCGCATGACGGCCGCACGGTGGAGGCGGTGCCAGTGGACTCGGCGGCGCAGGTGGCGACCCGTCTCGATCCGCACGCGCAGGTCATCGCAATCGACGAGGTGCAGTTCCTCGATGACGCCATCGTCTCGCTGGCCAGCGATCTTGCCGACCGCGGCCGGCGCGTGATCCTCGCCGGCATCGACACCGACTTCCGCGGCGAGCCGTTCGGCCCGATGCCGAAGTTGATGTGCCAGGCGGAGGTCGTCGACAAGCTCCACGCCATCTGCGTCCTCTGCGGCGCGCCCGCGACGCGCAACCAGCGTCTGGTCGATGGCCGCCCGGCGCACTGGGACTCGCCGCTGATCATGGTGGGCGGCACCGAGAGCTACGAAGCGCGATGCCGGGCCTGCCACCAGGTGCTGCGCGGGGATCAGCCGAGGCTGCTCTAGAAGCGGATGGCTGATGGCGGATGACGGATGTGCGAGAGGCAGAACGCGTCCCGCACATCCGCCTTCTGCCATCAGCCATCACTCTCACGGCGCCGCGCGATTTCCCCGCAACCTCGTGAAGTACGCCCGGAGCAAGGACGCCGAACTGACCTGCCGCGCATCGACATCAAACGACTTGAGTGCCTTGACGCGCGTGGGCGCGATCGGAAAGTACGGCGGCCGCCGGTTCGTGTTCTGGCAGGGATCGAGCTCGCGCAGGGCGCGCATGCCAGACCCCGTGGTGCTCGTGTACGGATTCGCGAAGGTCCGCTCCACGATCCCGCCGACGATCTGCATGCACCCGCCCGAGGCGGTGATCGACGTCCCCAGCGGGCAGGAGTAGGCTGGGACCGTCAGCGTGGCACCGCTGGGGTTGGCGGCGTTCACCGAACCGCCAAGCGCCATGGCGATGCCATGGAAGGTGAACTGGCGGTCGCCTCCCATCGTCATCACGTTGCCCGCGGTCGTCGTCGGCGTGTTGTAGATGCGTGGGCGAAGGATCGCGTTGTCGATGATCGCGATCGAGTCGCGCGCAATCAGTCCGAAGAACGAACGGCAGAGATTCGTGGTGTCCGCCGGGTCGGCATCATAGGTGAGATCATCCATGATCTTGGCGACCCCGTTCACGTACAGCGTCACGAAGCCACGCACCTTGCCGTGCAGGTACATGCTGCTGTTCAGGTAGATCACCCCGCGCGAGTCGGGGTTGTAGGTCTTGTGCAATGGATAGAGAAACGGGCGCTCCACGTCCTGGCGTACCGCCGCGGGAAGCGTCGGCAGGTTGCTGTTCCCCGTGTAGATGTCCCAATAACCCTCATAGGTGGGCTCGGCCATACATCGTCCCGTGGAGACCGACTGGTCCACCGTGCAGCGGAACGAATACCGGGTGAACGTCGTGTCCTGGCCGCCATATTGCTGCGCCCCGGTACAGGCGGCAGCGGAGCCCCACGTGTACATCGTGACACCGGTGTACCAGTCCTGCGTGCACGCCGAGTTCGTCGTGTAGCGCTCCGTATTGACGAGGTACGGGCTGCCCTGCGGGAAGCAGCGCGCGGTCGGCTGCTGCAGGATCGTCATGATGGCGGTACGGTCGAGGACACTCATCGTCGCGGCGTCCCCCGACGACACCGTGGGATGCGTGCTGGACTGGATGCGCGATCGCACCCAGTTGACCTTGTGCATGACGATCGGGAAGAACTCCTTGCGACCGCTGATCGTGTAGAACGCACCGCACTGGTTGAGCAGGTTCGTGTTGGTCGTCGGCACGGGGGCGCCGCTGAAGTAGACCGCCAGCTCCGTGGTATCGGCGGCGGTGTTCAGCCGGAAATACCGGAAGAACCCCTCGGTGGAGTCGATCATCCCGTTGTTGTTGACGTCGATGGTGAGGAACTCCACCCGGCCGCGGCTCGCGCTGGACACCGTCTCGCGCAACCCGCCCGCGTCGGCAACGTTGTAGAACCAGCTCGCAAAGGTGGACCCGCGCCAATTCGCCGCGTTGACCGTCGGATAGGGGATGATCGTCGCGCCGCCCGTCGAGGAGACGGTGTCGGACCACTGCGCGCTTCCACTGATGGTGCCGGCGGCGCTCACCGTATCCATGAAGACGGGGACGGGCGATCCCGTGCTCGTTGCGATGAAGCGGTTGTTCGCGTGCACGCGTCCGCCGAATGTCTCGCCCGGCCCAATGGACGCGGCCGACGGAAAGTCGTTGGCGAAGAGCGCGTAGCGCGAAAAGGACTGCGCCGTCAGGTCCATGCGCCGGGCGAGTCGCAGCCCGGACGCGTCGTTGACCGTCGCGACGAGCGTGATGTACGGCACGTGCGTGCCGGCGGTATCCCCGGTGTATCCTGCGTACAGATTCACCGTCAGCCCCGTCACTTCCGCGCCGGTCGCGGCGTACACTTTCTGGCTCGAGAGCAGCTGTTTGTACCCGGTGTCGTACAACACAAGCGTGGTGTCTCGCTGAAGGCGCGATTTCCCGAGTTCGAGCGCGGTTTCCAGCGCCAGCGTCAGGTCGCGCTCCTTGTCGTGGTACCGGCTCAGCATCCCTGAACTCGACGCCATGTAGATGGCCGAGGACGCAAGCGCGGCCAGCGAGAGCGTCATGATCAGCACCAGGATCAGGGCCGATCCGCGACGAAGCCGGGCCGTCATGGGAAGGTCACCGTGGCGGTGCCCACGCGCACCCCGGAGAGACCGGAGCAGTCGCGGGCGGCCAGCCCATACTGGTACGTCCCCGCCGAGTCGGGAATCGCGAAGTCCTGATAGCGATACGCCGACGCGCGACGCGCCGGACGGCTGGCAATCGCCGTCCACGACGACGCCCCGCTCGGCCGGCGGTAGAGCACGTACTGCCGGACATCGCGCGGCGAGGTCGAGTCGCCCACCACCCCCGACCAGTCGAGCCGCACGTCGAGCTTCTGCCCCGCCGGAGCCGTCTCCACCGTGACACCCAGCGAATCCGGCGTCGGCGGCACGGCCCCGCACGTGCTGTTCACGAGCCGGAACGCATTGCGCAGGTTCACGGTGACGAAGAGGTTGCGGAAGACATTCTGCCGGTTGCGCGCGTCCCAGAAGCGCCCCGTCGCCCGCACGCGCACGGCGGTGATCGAATCGGCGCGCGCCAGCGAGTCGTCCCAGTAGATGGGCAGCGAGGCCTTCGCGATGGCAGTCGTCGCGCCACTCGCGCTGGTCTGGAAGTACTGGAAGAAGAATGCCGAGTCGGCGGGGATGTAAAGGTTGCGGGTCACCAGGGTGCTGTCGCGATCGTTCACTCGCCGATAGAGCACGTAGAGATTCGCGTTGCCGCCGGCCGTATCGGGAAGCAGGTAGTACTGGATCGTCTCGGCCTTGCTCGTCGCCCCGCTCGGATCGGTGTAGGCCCGCGTGGGATAGGTCTTGCTCGCCGTGCGCAACGAGCCCGCGCGCGACACCATCCAGCTCTGCGTCGTCAGCGTGTCCAGCGTGGCGTCCCACGCCGACGCGTTCGGGTCGCTGGACGTGGTCCGCCCCAGCCGGTTGGCGTTGAAGGCGATGGCGAGCGGCGCCGCCTGCACGATGAGCGGCTGCCCGATGTCCCCGCCCGCCAGGCGAAGATCGGCTCCGATGCGCCAGACGGCGTACCGGGCGCTCTGGAACGCGTCCATTCGCCCCGCGCCGGCGTCCATCGCCCGTGTCTGCGCGCGGAAGAACGGCACCGCGATGGCAAAGACCAGCACGGTGATCGAGACCGCAAAGATCATCTCGACCATGCTGAAGCCGCCCCGCCGCCGCACGGACCGTCCCATCAGAAGGCCGCGATGACCAGCGACTTCGTGACCGTCGTCGCGGTCGCCGCATGCGTGACGGTGACCGTGACGGTGACGTAGCGCGCCTTGTACGAGGAATCGGTGGCCGCCACCGTCGTCGTGCGGGTATACCCCGGGAAGCCGCTCATGGAGGGATTGGCGGAGGAGGTGCCGCTCGTCTCCGTCGTCCCGCTGAAGGTGGACGCCAGGGTGGCGTAGGTCCGGTGGAGCTCGACCGCCGCAATGCGCGCCGACGCCAGTTCGCTCGCGACGGCCAGCACATCGTGATTGGTGGTGAGATGCTGGAACCGGCGCGTGAAATTCGACAGGCCGATAAGCACGCCGCTGAGGATCATCACCGCCATGATGACCTCGATCAGCGTCATGCCGGAACGGCGCCGCGGCGCGCGGGCGGAGATCTTCGTCAGCATTCGTACGGAATGTGGCCGTTTCACACGGGCCAACGCCAGCCCTTTTGCCGCCGAAGCCGCGACGGTGGTAACTTCTCCCTGTCGCCACGTCGGCGGCCTCCACCCCCAGGCCCATGGGCGTCATTGCCACGCTTCTTCCCCTCGACCGCTGCCTCCAGCGCGTCCACGGTGCCGTTCGCGGACAGCATACGCTCACGCCCTGTCGCAATTGGGATGAGTTGCTGACCGCCTGCGCCACCGAACCGGTGCATCTGGCGGTGGTGGACCTCTTCGCGGACGGCGCCGCCAGCTTCGAGCGCATCCGCCAGTTGCGCACGCGCTTTCCTCGGCTCACGCTGATCGCCTACGTCACCGCCACGCCGCAGCGCGCCCGCGACCTGTTTGACGCCGGGCGCGCCGGACTCGACGGCCTGCTCCTGGTCGACCTCGACGACTCGCCGCAGGCGGTGCGCACCGTTGTCGAGCAGGCCGAGGCGCGCGGCGTCGCGGCCCTGCTCCGGCACCGCCTCGCGGCCCTGGATGTCGTGGCGCGCGACGCGATCCTGATCGTCGTCACGCGGGCCCACATGCGGCTCACCTCGCACCGGCTGGCGGAAACGCTCTCCATCAACAAGGCCACCCTGCTGGACAAGCTGCGCAAGGAGCGCCTGCCTGCCCCGCAGAAACTCATCGGCTGGGGCCGGTTGATCGTCGCCGGGCAGATGCTCGACGACCCGAAACGGAGCGCGGACGGCATCGCCCGCACGCTCGACTTTCCGTCGGGCTCCGCCTTCCGCAACATGTGCCAGCGCTACGTGGGGGCCACGCCGCTCGAGATTCGCGAGCGCGGCGGCGCCCGCTACGTCACCGCGCAGTTCCTGCGCGCCATCGGCCGTCCCGCGCTGGCGGAAGGCCTCGAAGCTCCAACCTCCCCGTGAAATACAAGACCATCATCGAGCCGTTCCGCATCAAGACGGTCGAGCCGATCCGCCAGACGACCGAGGCGGAGCGCGCCGCCGCCATCGGGGCCGCACACTACAACGTCTTCCTCCTCCATGGCGAGGACGTCCTGATCGACCTGCTGACCGATTCGGGGACGGGCGCGATGTCCGTCTACCAGTGGGCCGGGATGATGCGGGGCGACGAGACGTACGCCGGGGCGCGCTCCTTCTACGCCTTCGAGCGCGCGGTGCATGACATCACCGGCTTCCGTCACGTGATCCCCACCCATCAGGGGCGCGCCGCCGAGCACATCCTCACGGGGGCGATGCTCAAGCCCGGTGACATCGTGCCGAACAACCGCCACTTCGACACGACGCGCGCCAACGTCGAGCACCGCGGGGCCACGGCGCTCGACCTCCCCATCGCCGAAGGGCACGATCCGCAGACGCTGCACCCGTTCAAGGGCAACATGGATCTCGCGGCGCTCGAGCGTGTGCTGCGCGAGCACCCGGGCCGCGTGCCGCTGGTGATGATCACCGTGACCAACAACTCGGGCGGCGGCCAGCCGGTGAGCCTGGAGAACATTCGCGGCGCCTCGGCCCTCGCGCACCAGCACGGCGTGCCGTTCTTCATCGACGCCTGCCGCTTCGCGGAGAACGCCTGGTTCATCCATACGCGCGAAAGCGGCTACGGCGACCAGCAGCCCATCGCCATCGCCCGCGAACTGTTCTCGCTGGCTGACGGGTGCACGATGAGCGCCAAGAAGGACGGGATGGCCAACATCGGCGGCTTCCTGGCGATGAACAACGATGCCCTGGCCGAACGGTGCCGCAACACCCTCATCCTCACCGAGGGGTTTCCCACGTACGGCGGGCTCGCCGGATACGACCTGGAGGCCATCGCGGTCGGCCTCTACGAAGCGCTCGATCCGGACTACCTGCGGTACCGCATTCGCATGGTGGAGTACATGGCGGAGAAGATGGCGACCGCCGGCATCCCCACCGTGCGACCGGCCGGCGGGCACGCGTTGTACCTGGACGCCAAGCGCTGGCTCTCGCACATCCCGCCGTCGGAGTACCCCGGGTGGGCACTGTCGCTCGTGCTGTACCTGGAAGGCGGCATTCGGGCGGCCGAGATCGGCTCCGTGATGTTCGGGCAGCAGCCCGACGGAAGCGAAAAGCCGGCGGACCTCGAGCTGGTGCGTCTCGCCTTCCCGCGTCGCGTCTACACCCAGAGCCACATGGACTACGTGTGCGAGGTGCTGGCGCACGTGCACACGCTGGCCCCGCGCATTCGCGGCGTTCGCATCGTCGAACAGCCGGCTGCGCTGCGCCATTTCACCGCGAAGTTCGCCCCGCTCGTTCCGGGCGTGATCGCGTAGGCTTCCGCGCGCGTGGGCGGGCACCGCGGGCGCGGCCACCCCGGCCGCGCCCGCGACGTCTCAGGCTAGATCGAGTCGCGTTTCCAGCTGCCAGTGCTGTAGCGCCAGAGCCGCGTGCGGCCCGTGGACCCCGCGAACTCAATGGCGCGCAGCGCGTCGCTGCGTCCCGTCGGCACGCCGATGTACAGGAACGCGTCGCCGCTGGCCGATCCGTTCGGGTAGAAGGTGATCACGGGTCCTGTCCCGGTGGATGAGACACCGGGTCCCGTTGCGTAGTACGCCGTGGCCCCGTCCACCGTGACCGTCGGGATCGCGAACGATGCCCCGTTGGCGAGCTTCCATGACGTCCATCGCTCGTTGCCGTCGGCCGCTCCGTTCGAGTTGGTGTCCTGCACCACGCGCATCCGCGACGCGGAATAGTCGATGACGAAGAGGACGTTGGTGTTGTACTTCATCGCGGTCTGCTGCGCGCTGACGAGCGTGCGCTGCACCAGGCGGCCGTTGGCGTCCTGTCGGAGGCGCAAGAACGAGATCTTGGGGATCGCCATCGCCGCCATGATGGCGATCAGGGCGAGCACCAGCATCACTTCGATGATCGTGTATCCGCGGCGTGGCACGGGAAGGAAGTTGCACGGGAGGCGCAGCCGACGCCATCGTTCGACATGCTCGTAATCGGATTGACCGGGAATATCGCGGCCGGCAAGTCATCGGTGGCGCGCCTCTTCGCGCGGTGGGGCGCCACGCTGGTGGACGCCGACGAGCTCGCACGGGAGGCGGTCGCTCCCGGCAGGCCGGCTCTCGCGGCCATCTCGGCACGGTGGGGTCCGGCCGTGCTGCAGGCGGACGGTTCGCTGGACCGCGCCACGCTCCGCCGACTCGTTTTCGCCAGTCCAACCGAGCGCTCGGCGCTCGACGCCATCGTTCACCCCGAGGTGGGCCGGCTCCGCGCCGAGGCACTCGCCGCCGCGGCCCGGCGTGGCGACCGGCTCGTCGTCTGCGACATTCCCCTGCTCTTCGAGGCGGGGCTCGAGGGCACGGTGGACGGCGTCGTGCTGGTGGACGCCCCCGAGGAGGTGCGGCGGGCCCGGCTCGAACGGGATCGCCAGCTGGGCGCCGCCGACGCCGACGCGATGATGGCCGCCCAATGGCCCAGCGAACGCAAACGCTCCCGGGCGGACTGGATCATCGACAACAACGGCACCCTGGCCGAGCTCGAAACGCGCGCCCATGACGTGTTCACCGCGCTCAAGGCGCGCGCCTCGTCGCCTTGAACCCACCGTGGGCGAACGGTAGAATTCGGGCACACCTCTGACACACCTGGAGCGGTCCGTGTCCTCGATTCCTGCTGATCTGCGCTATACGGAAAGTCACGAATATCTGAAGCCCACCGCGGACGCAGGCGTGTTCTGCGTCGGCGTCACCGACTTCGCCCAGGGTGAACTGGGTGACGTCGTCTACCTCGACCTCCCGAAGGCCGGCGCGAAGTTCGGCGCGCACGACTCGTTCGGCACCATTGAGGCCGTCAAGGCCGTCTCGGACATCTACGCCCCGGTCGCTGGCGAAGTGGTGGAAGTGAACGCGCGCCTCGAAGGCGAGCCGTCGCTGGTGAACAGCGACCCCTACGGCGATGGCTGGATGATCAAGCTGAAGGCCAGTCCCGCCGATGTCGCCGCGCTGCTCGATGCGGCCGCGTACGAGAAGCACCTGGCGGCCGGGGGCGGCGGGCACTAGGAAAGAGAAACAACAGAGAGACAACAGCGAAACAACGGAAAGACAACAGAGGTCCGGAGCGTGAGCTCCGGACC
>DASXUN010000002.1 GCA_036504815.1 Gemmatimonadaceae bacterium
GAAATTGGGGGGCCGCTTCGTCGTTGTCCTGGGGTTACGCCTTCTTCACGCCGCAGGTATTGATCCCGAGCAGCGAGTACAGCGGGCAGATGCCCGTGGCGCCCGTGAGGATCGGCACGACGCCGATCCAGGCCCAGAGCCAGCCCTTCGTGATTGCCAGGTAGACCAGCGCGACGCCTACCAGCACGCGAACCACGCGGTCGGCGGTTCCTTCGTTCACCTTGAACATGCGAACCTCACGATGAGGGGGGATGCCGAATGAATTCCTGTACCACGATATGACTGGTTCGATGAATGCGCCAGCGATCACCGCCGTGCGTGACTCTCCATGCCCCGCACCACACCCTGCTCCCCGCCCCTGCACCTGGCATCATCCGACGCGAATGGCCCGTCCCGTCCGCGCCCCGCGCTGGCCGTCCATGAATGCCATAGAGCCGTTCACGAAGACCGCCGTGATCCCCACCGCGTACTGGAACGGATTCTCGAACGTCGCCGTGTCGGCCACCGTCGCCGGATCGAAGACGACCACGTCGCCCGCCGCCCCCACCTTGAGCATGCCCCGCCCCGCCAGATGCAGCCGCTGCGCGGACAGCGCGCTCATCTTGTGGATGGCATCACCGAGCGACAGCACCTTGCGCTCGCGCACATAGCGCGCGAGCACGCGCGCGAACGACCCGGCGCCGCGCGGATGCGGATGCCCGACGCGGGCCGGGCCGCTCGTGGCCAGCGATCCGCCATCGGAGCAGACCATCGCCTGCGGGTGCGTGAGGATGCGCTCGAGGTTCGCCTCGTTCATCGCGAACCCCACCATCCCCACGCTGGCCCGGTTGGCCTTGAGCAGCGCCACGGCCGTCTCGTACGGCGGCAGCCCACGCCCCTTCGCCACGTCGTCAAGGCGCATCCCCTCCGCCGGCTTGTCCTCGGCGGCGCTGACGCTGGTGATCTGCACGTTGTGCCATCCGCCGATGAGCGCGGCCTTCTCCTCGGCGTACGCGCGGATCTTCCCGGCCGTCGCCTCGTCGTCGATGCGCCGAAGGAAATCCTCCGGCTTGCCGTCGCGCGCCCAGACGGGGAAGAGATTCGACAGCCCCGTCTGGTACGCGAGGTACGGATACCGGTCGAACGCCGCGTCGATCCCCTCGGCGCGTGCCGCCGCCACCTTGCCGAAGACCGTGTCGAGCTTCGTCCAGTTGCGCGGCCCCTGCGTCTTGAGATGCGCGATCTGCAACGGACACCCCGCGCCTCGCGCCACCGCGATCGACTCGTCGATCGACTCGAGCAGTGTGTCGTCCTCGTTGCGCATGTGCGTGCTGTACGGCAGGCGCCGCCGCGCCAGCGGCGTGCTGAGCGCAACGAGTTCGCTGAGCGGCGCGAACGCGCCCGGCGTGTACTCGAGTCCGGTCGAGACCCCGCAGGCGCCGTCCACAAGCGAGCGCTCGACGAGCGCCACCATCTTCTCGATCTCGGCCGGCGTGGCCTCCCGGTTCTCGTTGCCGATCACCGCGCCCCGCACGGTGCCGAGCCCGACCATCGAGGCGACGTTGACGGCGGCGGGCAATTGGTCGACGGAGTCGAAGAAGGCGCGCAGCGAGTCGCGGTCGCTCTCCTCGTCGGTCGCCGTGCGCGGGCCGCGCGACGACCCATCCTGCCCCACGACGATCGTCGTGACGCCCTGGCGGATCATCGACTCGGCATTCGGGTCGTTGAACAGCGTGTTGTCCCCGTGCGAGTGCACGTCGATGAAGCCCGGCGATACGGCGAGCCCCTTGGCATTTACCTCGAGCCGTCCCTGTTCGGAAAGCCGGCGCCCGATGGCGACCACGCGTCCCGCGTCGAGCGCCACGTCGGCTTCGATGCCGGGGGCGCCGAGCGACCCATCGAAGACCGTGCCCCCGCGGATGACGATGTCAACCTTGGCGCCCGACTGCCGGAAGAACGGTGCGCACGCGACCAGCGCGGCCGAGGAGCTGGAGACGATGAATTGGCGACGAGAAGACATAGGAGAGGCAGAGAGACTACAGAGAAACAACAGAGAGACAACAGAAAGACAACAGAGGTTCTCCGGTAAACCCGTGAACGAATATGAGTGCGCCGGGGACGAGCGGATAGTGACTAACCGGCACCGCACGCACAGAAGGGGGGGGGCG